>CAZVYE010000022.1:0-31517 GCA_964630895.1 uncultured Gammaproteobacteria bacterium
AATAGGTACCTCAATGCCGTAATCGCGCAATGCTTTGAGCACCATGGGCCCAATAGTCAGATTGGGAACGTAATGATTGTCCATGACGTCAAAATGTACCCAGTCGGCACCTGCGTCTAGCACTGCCTGGGTATCTTCGCCCAGCCTGGCAAAGTCTGCCGATAAGATGGAAGGGGCTATTACAGGGGCGTTTTCGTTTGTGCGACTCATCAGGTTCCCTTGGCGGTATGTCTATTCTTCAGTAGCTCGTAGGCTTGGCGGATTTCTGCAGTCCGCTGCTGTGCAGCAGAAATTTCTTCGGCGGTGGCTCCGCGGGCCGTGAGCTTATCGGGATGATGACGATTCATCAATCGTCGATAGGCTTTCTTGATCTGGTCTAACGAAGCGTTTTTGGCAACGCCCAGCGTGGCGTAGGCGCTAGCCGCGGTTGTGGGCCGCTGGCTGCGCCCCTGGGTAGCGACAGTAACAATTCTTTCTAGCTCCCATCGCGCAATACCCAGATCGTTGGCAATATGCTCTAGCTGCCGCATGGCTGGCGCTGCAATGGCACCGTCGGCTGCGGCAATACTTACCAGCGGCGTTAACAGCAATAGCGCTAATTGCGGTTGTGGCCGTACGTCCTTTTTCAACTGGTTGCGAATCTCGCGGAGCGGAACAGCATCATTCTTACCCGCGTTAAACCAGCGAATGGCCTCGTCGCGTTCCTTGTTGTCCAGGCCCAGTTGGCGCATTAGCGTGTTTGCGACGAAAACTTCGGCCTCTGAAACGCGACCGTCTGCCTTAGCGACCCGACCGGCCAATAAGAACAATAAGCGTCGGTAGGATTCGGAGCGATGGCTTGCCGCGCCAGACCACGATTGATCAGCCCAGTGGCCCAGACCCAAACCAACTGCTGCGCCCCATGGACCGGCAACAATTAGGCCAAGCGCACCGCCAGCAAGTTTGCCCCAAAAGCTATTGTTGCTCATGACCAGAGTCTCATGAGCCGGTGTTGGTCACTGCAGACTGCCTTTGTGCTCTGGCTTCACGCTGGGCGTCGCGGGTTTGGTCGGCCAATGCCTTGCCTTCTTCTACCGCAAGCAGCAAGGCGTCATTAGCGGCACTTGGGTGTGCATCGGGTCTACGCACTGCAGTTGCAGCGTTCTGATGCCAGGCAGGCAAAGCGACTCGCAGCACGGTATCGATCTTTGCGAGCAGCATTTGCTCGTTGTGCAATGCCGTGCGAATGCTTGGTAGGTTCTGTTGGGCGACCGCCAGGCTCAGAAGCAAATCCTCGCGTCGGGCCATTACGATGCGATGCTGCGGTGCGTTCGCTAGAGCTTGCGTCGCCTGTTTGAGGTCTTCATGGACTTGCTCTACTTGCTTGTCCAGGCGTTCCAATTTCACGATGCTGGTCATGATCGCCGTTTTGTGTCGTTCCAGCTCTGCGGCCAGCACGTCAATGTGTCTGCGCAACTCAGATACTGCGCGACGATCTGCGCCGAAAAAACGCGAAAACATACGGGCGAGGCCGCCGCTTCTGCGGGACGAACGTTCCATTCGGCCCTGGTCCAATGCTTCAAGCATGGCGTTTAACGCATGGCTCACCAAATCAACAGGAGACACGCTGACAACGTCTAACATTTTTTCGGTCAAACGCGAAAGATCACGCTGGGCTGAGCGGCCTAGCCCGGCGACGGCGTCTTCGTCATTAAAGTCAAAAACGACCAGCTCTTGCTGATCGGAGGTTTCCTCATCCATGGCGTTTTAGGCAACGCCCTCCTGTTTAAGCTGTCGCTTGAGTACTTCTATTTCCACGTCCAGATTGCTGACTTCATCAGACAGCAGCCGCTGGTGCTGTTCAGCGAATACTGCCTCGATGTTCTCCAAGAGTTCGCGAAACTTCGCGTCTACGCCGGTGGCCTGCGCGGTACCCTGAGTTTGCGCATAGCCCAAAGCAATGCGCTCAGCACCTTCCAGATATGTGTTTAAAAACTCTCTTGCGTGAGAAATGCTTTCGGGTTTGCGCACCAACTGGTCTACCACACCTCGGGCGTAGCCAGCAATGTTGCTCAATTGGTTCGAAATGTGCGCGTCTGCAATCTTTCGATTTGCCAGGCTGATGGCGTAGATGCGCTCATCGGCCAGAGCCAACGTATTTGCTGCCTCTCTATCCAGCGCGTTGCCAGCCGCCTTTGCGACCGCATTGGCCGAAGGATCTGTTCCGTAAAGCAGCAAACTGCCAATCGTGGCGCCAATGCCATAGGCGATGCTTTCCATAATTGGCAGATTGGCAAGCAGCAAACTGGTGGCAGCGCTTGCGAAGCCTGCCAGCAGTGCGCCAATAAGCTTTCTGGGCAGCGGTCGATGGAAGATATAGCGCCTGTTTGCCAGATCGTCTTCAACGGCCATGCCGCGGGTTATCATGCCGCCAGCGACCCAAAACAGGGCTATGCATCCGGCGGTGGTCGCCAGTCTTAACAGCGAACCACTGACCATCGCGCCCAGGGCCTCTGCGGCCAATGGCAACGGCAGCAAAAATAGCATCATGGCGCGGCGGCGCGGTCCGCTTGCACGTTCCATTGCTGTTCCCATCAGGCCATCATCGCCAGCCAGGCCACATAAAAGACTGAGAATAGCAATAACAACAGTCCTACAAACTTCTTGATGTACTCGGGCATTCCGATGTTCTCCCTTCCAACTGCTCTCTATTTTAAAGCAAACCGACCGCTTACGCAGAGTGACTTAGGTCAGCCTTGAAATCTTGTTTTGCAGGTTTTTTTGCCAAAATTATGCGAAAAGTCATGTTGACTCGTGGTCCAAACGGCCGCGTTGAGCGCGGCAGGCTATGTTGCCAGTACTTTTGTGTTGTTCCCGCCATAATTAGCAAACTGCCATGGGACAGGTTCATTTTGTGCTGTAGCGTATGGTCTTGTCGATGGCGAAATTTGAACGGGCGTTCTGCTCCCAGGGTAACCGACGCGATTACAGGGTTCGGACCCATCTCTGGTTCCGCATCGCTGTGCCAACCCATGTAGTGACTGCCAGTCTGATACAGATTTGCCAGCACAGCGTTGAAATATACCTGGAGCTGCATGCGCAGCATGTCACGGATTTGTCGCAATGAAGATACCCATGGCTTGGGCTCGTGTACAACTCCGGAATATCGATAGCTGGCACCAGCATCACCATGCCAACTCACCAATCGAGGCACTTTTTGCATCTTGCCGTACAGTTTTAACGACTCCTGTTGCCATGGAATTTCGCTACGAGCCGACTCAAATATTTCGTCAGCCTGAGACGATTCAATAAAGTTACCCATTACCCAAACGTCTGCGTCAGGTAAATCAATTCGATTCGCGGTTTCTGGGATTGAGAGTTTTGGCGCTTCTTGCATCAACATGCTGGGCAATTCGGGGCAGTGTAAATGGAATTAAACCTTATCTTCCAAATGCGCATCTAAACGGTTAGATCGACCAGACTCAAGGTGGGTTTATGGTATGCGGATTTTGGCCAAGAGTTAATCAATTTGACCATGTTCAGCGTAATTCGATGCTGTCAAAGCGGTAACTTTTATCCATTTCATGCGTTTTTAAGTGGATGGCACAGGTTTTGCTCCTTCGGCTTATTAATCGCAGACCATTGCACACCAAGCTTTTTTTAAAAGGGAGAAACAAAATGGTTTTACGCAACACTCTAACCACGGCGATATTAGCCACTTTGCTAATTTCGGCTCCAGCCTTCGCGGACAAACGCGTTGCCGATGGCACTAACGAGCCAAACTCAAGATATTCGTCGGTCAATTCCGATCTACACGTGGGCAGAGACTCTACAGTGTCTTCTTTGTCTTCGGTCAACGGCGAGATAGAAATCTCTGAAAATGCCACTACTGGAAGCGTGGACACGGTCAATGGCGATATCGAAATTGGTTCGTTTGCGCGGGTAGGCAGTATTGAGTCAGTAAACGGCGACATGGAGCTGGGCGAGCAAGTGGTCGTCGATGGTTCTATTGAAACCGTCAACGGCGACTTTGAGGCCGGTGAAGGTCTTCAGGTCCTGGGTAACGTCGAAACAGTCAACGGTGACTTTGAATTGTTTGCCGCCACTGTCGAAGGCGATATTGAAACTCATTCTGGACACATTACCCTGAGCAAAGGCACGGTAGTACACGGTGATTTGATTGTACATAAAGTCAGCAGAAGCAGTGGCTGGTTTAGCAAGAAGCCAAAGCCAACCAAAGTGCGTATCGAAGACGACGTAATCGTGCATGGCGACCTGATCTTTGACCGGGAAGTGGATCTCTTTGTTAGCAACAGTGCAACCGTCGGCGAAATCGTCGGTGATGAGGTCAACCGTAATATGAAGTAATTGGCGCGACGCCATTAGAGCGAGTAAGTAGGTATGGCCTCCACATGCCCCTTAGCCGCACTAAAATCCATTTGCTGCCCGCCCATACTTGAGGCGGGCAGCGCTGTAACAACCATGCGCAAGGGCGTATTTGGTTGCACGCTGTCAAACGGGTAACAGGTGACAAGCGTAAGCATGTTTTCGTTCGGATACCACTGGGCTGACTGCACGCTGGTATCAATAATCTCAATATGTGCGACTTCGTAAACCTGTGATCCTTGCGTTCCTTGCACAGAAATTTCGTCACCGACAGCCACGTCCGCCAGGAATTGAAAGTGCGTATCTCTGTGGCCGCTCAAAACCACATGGCCTGACGACCCAGGTGATGCACTGGGGGTGACAAGCGTTGGACCAAAAGCCAGGTTTCGACCGCTGGCACCTGCCAGCACAACCTGGTCTACCGCGTGTTTTGTAACCTGCAGTTTTCCCACCGGCGTGGTATCTGCCCATGGCCACGGCGGATGCACTTGATCAGGATCGGCGAGGGTCTGGGTCCATGATCGCTCCAGCAGATGCTGGGCAAGTATCGCCTTGGCCGGGATCCAGGTTCCCTTGATCAGTAGCAAAACGCCAACACACAGCAGCAGGCTGCTTACCAGTCTTATGCTGACAATGGATTTCATCGGTCGGTTTTGAGGCGGATGACGAAAATCAGGCCGATTAGGCAGAATGCCAGTCCCAGCAGGATATCTCGCAGCGCCGATGTAGCAGTCTGGGGCAGCGCCAATGGCATGGCAGAAGCATCCAGGGCCAGTCTTCGATTGCGTTCGGCAGTGACGTTTGCTGGTGTTTTATCGACGGCAACAAAGCTGGTGTACGCGCTTGTCAGCTGGTGCTTCAATGCCAACTCTGTGATCAATGGCACAACCTCCGAGCGGTCGGCACCCATGGCCATGGCGTCGGTGAGTCCCGCAATACGCTGCTTGGCCCAAAGGGTAGATATGCCGAAGCCAGGCTCACCCGCGTGCAAAGAAGATTCAGCAAACCAGGCGTCGGCGGCGCTATTGCCCGCTACCTGTACGTTGCCCTGGATATGGTCCAGCTTGGCAAACACCACCAGCGGATCGCCGCTGTATAGGTCCGGCAAGATAGATGGTTCAGCTTCTGCGTAGCTGGGCCAGATGATGTCCAAATCTGAGAGCACGGGGTTTTCTAGCTGGCGTAGCAAGCGATCGACTTTTTCGTCTACTTGAGAGATGTCGCTGACGCGGGTGAAGGTGCCGCGACCAAGGTTTGCTGCTCTGCGCATAAAATATGCATTAGGGGACTGTCCAATGGCGACAGTAAACAAGCGATGCTCGGCCAGATTGTCGGTAATGTATTTTAGTAACTGTGCTTCGTTGCCCACCGCGCCATCGGTCGCAAAAACTATCTGTCGAATAAATCCCTCGGGCGCATGGCCTGCCAAGGCCTGGGTCAGCGCAGGCGCCATATTGGTGCCACCGTCAGAATCCATTTGCTCAATGAAATCGATTGCGGCGCCAATATTTGCACTGCTGGCTGTGACTGGCTCGTCGAAGATGCTTCGAGTTGTAGAATCAAATTCGATCACATTGAATCGTTCTTCTGGCTGTAGGCTGGCAAGCCCCATAATCAGCGATGCCTTGGCTTGTTCCAGTGCAGGACCGTGCATGGATCCGGAGGTGTCTATGACGAAAACGATCTCTCGGGGCAAACGCTGTCCAGGGCGCTGTTCGGGGGGCATTAGCATCATCAGCGCATAGGTTTCGCCGTCAAACTGCTCGGTAAAGACCAACTGTTCTGGTTGCTCTTGCCATACGGGTTCCCAAACCAGCTCGAAATCTTTGTCGGCTGCCTGTAGCCCCTCGGCCAGACTAATGCGGTATTCAGGGTCGCCCCCCGCGGCTTTGAACTGATCTATCAGAACCCCATGGCTGCTGCTTTCCAGACGCGCGATGCGAAACCCTGGGACCAAATTTGCCGAGATAGTCACCGGCTGGCCAGTGCTGGTACTTGCCGTGTGCATGGCGTTGAGAGTGACAGCGTCATCGGTGTTGAGATAACGGGCCGGCCGGGCCAGCGGAAAGTGCAGGGAGAATTGCCCGTCTCGATATGTCACCCGCTGCGCCAGCTTCAGTTTTACTTCCAGCATTTCCTGTGGCGCGATGTTGGCCACCTTGGTGGTGAACAAGTCCGGTCTTGCTTGACTCACCAGGCTGGCCTGCTTGCCTGCTGCTTTCGCTGCAGTATAGGTCCGAGCAGCTTGCTGCTTCTCTTGAATTTCTCCGACAATCCGGCGATCACCAATGATCAGTTCCATTCCGTGCATTGCAGCCTGGTCCGGCATCGGGAACGCGTAGACAGCATCTGCCCAGTGGTCGCTCAGATTAATAAATGATTGTTGCAGCTCAATTTCCGCCACAAGGCCACGGATTGAAATGTTAACCTGGGTGTCCGTCATGCCAACTACCTGCTCGGTTCCATCGGCAAGTCGCAGCACCATTGCAGACTCATTCAGATCCGTGGGTATTTGCTGGCTGTAAGCTAGTTGTGTCGCCCCAAGACAAAAGTAGGCGAACACGAGCGCCAAAATGATGTCCTTATAGGTGAGCTTCGGAAAAAGGGGTTTGTGCTGATTGCTCCGATTGCCATTGGTTTGAGGCTGGTGAACGGGCATGATGACTCCTTTGCGGTGACTGTGGATGACGGTGATGCCTATTAGAGCGTCGGCAAAGGTATTGCGGGGGGCAGGCTATGCCGATTAGGGGATAACTTGTGGCAAAATTCTGGCGATGGCGAAGGCGCTGGGTGCACTGGTCACCAACGCTGGTACGATCGCCCTCAGTTTAAATTCAATCATGGAGTGCTAATGGCCCGCAGAGTCGCAATTGTCGAAGACGAAACCGCTATCCGGGAAAACTATGTATCAGCCTTGAGCCGCTACGGTTATGAGGTAGACGGATACGCAGATCGAGAGAGCGCCCAGAAGGCCTTTGCAAATAGACTTCCTGATCTGGTCATCATCGACGTTGGCCTGAAAGAAGAGCCGGAAGGTGGTTTTGATCTTTGTCGCGATTTGCGTTCTCGTTCCCGCTCGCTACCAATCATTTTCCTGACCGCCCGCGATAGCGATTTGGACGTTATATCTGGCTTAAGACTGGGCGCTGATGATTACTTGTCGAAAAGTATTAGTGTGCAACACTTGTTGGCGCGCGTAGTTGCGCTGTTTCGACGCATGGAAGCGCTGCGCTCTCCGGACCCTGAGCAAACCGTGGTAACCCAGGGCAATCTGAAAATGGCATTGGAGAGCATGTCTGTAACATGGAAAGACGAGCCCGTGCCGCTCACCGTTACGGAATTCTGGATGGTCCATACTCTGGCACGCTTCCCGGGGCACGTTAAGAGTCGCGATCAGCTCATGGATGATGCCAATGTGGTAGTGGATGGCTCCACCATCACGTCCCACGTAAAACGTATTCGGAAGAAGTTTATGGCGGTGGATCCGGACTTTGATGGCGTAGAAACGGTGCACGGCGCAGGATATCGCTGGAGAGCTGATTGACTGTTCGAAGTCGGCTGATATTTCTGCTGGTGTTGTTGGCGGCGCTTCCAGTGGCTGCCTGGCAGATCGCGGCGCAGATACAAAACGTGCTACTGGATTCGGAGCAGCGGATTTTGCTGGCTCGTGCAGACTCCTTTGCGCAGACCCTGTCTGATACGGGCATGGTGCCCGTCGCTCGATCTCAGGGGGCCAGCATTTACGTTCGCGATGTCCCCCACGCCATGTTTGTGGATGGGTATGACGATGAATGGCGGCTGTGGCGTGACTTTGCGCAACGCATTTACGGCGATTCAGGCCCGTTATCACTGCTGGTCCAGGCGGCTACAGACGGTCGCCGCATTTACCTCCTGGTAGAAGCAAGTTACCGCGGCGAGCTGCCTGGAGATTCGTCAGTACGCGACCATCTGGTGCTAGCCCATGCAGGCTTTGGAGAGCTGGAAGTCTTGCGTATCCAGCCAAGCGAAGGCGGGCGTGTAGAGCTCGTCAACTTGCTGGGTGATGTATCCGTTGCTGGTGTCCAAGGTGCTTGGCGATATTTGCCGGGAAATTCAGGATATCGCGTGGAATTGAGCCTGCCAATGTCCCAGGTACGAGATGGTCTTGGAGTAAGCGTGGCCACGCCGCGATCAGATGGATTTAATGACGGGCTTTGGCGCGTGGGTACTACACCGATGCGCCGCATTGATCAGTTTCAAGTACCCGCACTGTGGGAATTGGCGTTAACTCGACGCGGCTGGGAAGAACGACTGGCCGATCTAATTGAACCTGGCGAGCGCGGTTGGATTGTCGATAGCGAAGGCTGGGTTATTAGTGTAGCTGGCACCCTGGGTCACGGGGAAATCGATACCCGTCGCCGCTGGTGGAACCGATTGTTATACGGTTTGTTGGCAGGGCAACAGTTGGACCGGCCCCAGTATCGAGATCCGCAGACCGACTTGAGGCTAGACAGCAGAGAAATTAAGTCTGCACTCAACGGCGAGAGTGCGGCGCGTTGGTTTCCTGCAGTCAGTGATAGCACCATTGTCGCGTCCATTGCAGCTCCGCTTACCGGGAATGGCAGCGTGCGCGGCGCATTGGTCTTAGAACGGGAAACGGATGCGCTGCTTGGCAACACAGAAGCTACCGCAGGCACCATCCTGTACTGGTCAACCGCTGTTGCCGTCGGCCTGGGATTGCTGATCGTTTTATATGCAAGTCGTCTGTCGTTTCGAGTTCGTAGATTAGCGCGTGAGGTGGACTCTCTGCAGCTCAAAGACGACGCAGCGCCGGTCTCTATGTCAGAAAGCCTGAGCGCCGATGAGCTAGGGGACCTTGCCAGAGACGTGACCAGACAAGTAGAACAACTTCGCAACTACAACAACTATCTGTCTTCGCTGGCCAGTAAGTTATCCCATGAGCTGAATACGCCGTTGGCCATGGTGCGTTCCTCTCTGGATAACCTGGAAATGGAGTCAGACCCTGCTGCCCGCGAGCAATATACCGAACGGGCTAAATCAGGCTTGGCACGCCTGCAAAAAACCCTCAACGCCATGAGTGAGGCCAATCGTCTGGAAGCCGCTATTGAAGCGGCAGACGTAGAATCGTTTCCGCTTAAAGAACTGGTGCAGGGTTGCTACGCCGGGTATGTCGACGTAGACCAGGATCACGAATGGTCTATGCAAGTGCCAGACGACGATTGTCCCCTGACCGGTGCGCCCGAGCTCATTGCGCAATTGCTGGATAAACTGGTGGACAACGCCCGAAGTTTTGCGCCGCCTGGCTCCAAAATTGAGCTGTTGCTGGAACAGCGCAAGCAGGGTTACGTGCTGGAAGTAAATAACGACGGGCCGCTACTGCCCGAAAAAATGCAGGCAAACCTGTTTGACTCGCTGGTTAGCGTGCGATCTGGTGGTGGTGAATCTCACCTGGGTTTGGGCTTGCATATCGTCCGGCTGGTGGCAAAAGCCCACGGCGGAGAGGTGGCCGCGCGTAATAGACCAGATGGTAGCGGGGTCATATTCCGAGCATCTTTGCGCAACATGGTTGTGCGATAGCTGTTTTGCCCGGTTTTGCGGTGGTACTATCGCCCGGCCTCTACAATTCAAATAGTTTTCGTTGGAATGGATCAAGCCACCTTTAATGCGCTGGCCGAGAACGGCTATACGCGAATTCCGGTGTCTCGGGAAGTGTTTTCCGATCTCGACACGCCGCTCAGCGTTTACCTGAAACTGGCCGATGCGCCGTATGCCTATTTGTTCGAGTCTGTCGCTGGCGGAGAGCAGTGGGGACGCTATTCCATTATCGGCTTGCCTTCTGAGCGTATTATCAAAGTCTATGGCAACCGCTGGGTAGAAGAGCAATCGGGTCACGTCGTGGATGACCGGCAAGTGGAGGATCCGCTGGCTGAGGTCGAAGCACTACGCGAGCAGTTCAACGTTCCCCAGATCGCGGATTTACCTCAGTTTTGCGGCGGTCTGGTCGGTTACTTCGGCTATGAAACCATCCGCTATATTGAGCCCAGACTTGCCGAAGGTGGCAATCCGGATGAGCTAGAGGTCCCGGACATCTTGTTGATGGTGTCTGAAGAAGTGGCGGTTTTCGACAATCTTGCAGGCAAGCTGTTTCTAATCGTCAATGTGGACCCATCAGCGCAGGGAGCTTGGAACCGGGCGCAACGCCGTCTGGGCCAACTCAGCTACCGGTTGCGCAACGGCGGGGCGGGTTACCCGGAAACCATCGATCCGCCGCAGCTGCAGGAAAGCGATTTTAAGTCGGGTTTTACCCAGGATCAGTTTGAGGCGGCTGTTAAAACCAGCAAAGAATATATTGCTGCTGGGGATATCATGCAGGTGGTATTGTCGCAGCGCTTAAGCGTGCCATTTAATGCCAGACCGGTTGACGTCTATCGCGCGCTGCGCAGCATGAACCCGTCACCGTATATGTTCTTCCTGGACCTGGGCGATTGCCAGGTGGTGGGCTCATCGCCAGAAATCCTGATGCGGGTAGAGCAGGGTAGTGTGACCGTTCGACCCATTGCAGGCACCCGGCATCGCGGAGCGACTCCGGAAGAAGATCAGGCTCTGGAAGCAGAGCTTCTGGCCGATCCTAAAGAGCTGGCCGAGCATTTGATGCTTATTGACCTGGGACGCAACGATGTGGGCCGGGTTGCCAAGATCGGATCAGTGACGCTGGACGATGAGATGGTCATTGAGCGCTACTCACACGTAATGCATATCGTGTCAGAAGTCAGCGGCGATTTACGCGATGATGTTGGCCCTATCGATGTGCTGCGGGCGACGTTTCCTGCTGGCACCTTAAGTGGTGCACCTAAAATTCGTGCCATGGAAATCATCGACGAGTTGGAGCCGGTAAAGCGCAACGTCTATGCTGGCGCGGTGGGCTATCTTGGCTGGTGGGGCGATGCCGATACGGCAATTGCCATTCGCACTGCCGTTATCAAGGATGGTCGCCTGCATGTACAGGCGGGTGCCGGAATCGTTGCAGATTCTGACCCTGTCAAAGAGTGGGAAGAAACCATGAATAAGGGCAGGGCGTTGTTTGCTGCCGTGGCAAAAGCTGCACGCGGACTCTAATTCAGGTCCCACGACTTACGCCAAAAATTCAGAAACAAACGCATATAATAATCGAGCAACCCATGCTGTTAATGATCGACAATTATGATTCGTTTACCTACAACCTGGTGCAATATCTAGGTGAGTTAGGCGCGGATGTGGTGGTCCACAGAAACGACCAGATCTCCGTGGCGGACATCGAAAAGATGGCGCCTGAGAAAATCGTCATTTCGCCGGGCCCTTGTACACCCAACGAAGCGGGTGTCTCTATGGATGTGATTCGTCGCTTTGCTGGCGAAATTCCCATTCTGGGCGTATGTCTAGGCCATCAAAGCATAGGTCAGGTGTATGGCGGCACCGTAGTGCGTGCCGGCCATGTCATGCACGGCAAAACGTCCATGATTCGCCACACCAATCGCGGTGTTTTTACGGGCTTGTCCGATCCCTTCGAAGCGACGCGCTATCACTCGTTGATTGTGGCATCCGAAGGTTTGCCTGAATGTTTGGAAGTCACCGCCTGGACAGAGACAGAGTCCGGGGAAGTAGACGAGATCATGGGGTTCCGTCATCGCGAACTCGATGTGGAAGGGGTGCAGTTTCATCCTGAGTCCATATTGACGCGCTGCGGGCATGATTTGCTCAGAAACTTTCTACAACCACCAACCCAAGAGGCCGCTTGAATGGAGATCAAAGAAGCCATTAGCGCCATCGTTGATCGCAATGATTTAAACGATGATCAAATGCAGGCGGTTATGCGGCAAATCATGACGGGTGCGGCCACCCCCATACAGATTGGCGGATTCTTAGCCGGGCTACGCACCAAGGGCGAAACCGTGACCGAGATTGCCGCGGCAGCCAGGGTTATGCGCGAGCTGGCAGTGCCCATTCAGCTTAACGATAGTCATCTGGTGGATACCTGTGGCACAGGTGGCGATGGGATGGGGCTGTTCAATGTCTCTACCGCATGTGCGTTTGTTGTTGCAGCGGCAGGTGGTCGAGTGGCCAAGCACGGCAATCGTTCCATGTCGTCCAAATCAGGCAGTGCGGACGTGCTGGAGTCGTTGGGTGTAAACCTGGACGTTACGCCTGAGCAAGTCACGCGCTGCATAAACGAGATTGGCATAGGCTTCATGTTTGCGCCCGCCCATCACAGTGCAGCTCGTCACGCCGCAGGGCCGCGCAAAGAGCTGGGCACGCGGACGCTGTTTAATCTGCTTGGACCAATAACCAATCCTGCGCAGGCTCCGCATCAACTGCTGGGCGTGTTTGCGCCGCGTTGGGTGGAGTCCATGGCCAAAGTGCTGCGGGAGCTGGGTAGCAAGCATGTGCTTGTGGTCTGTGCCGAAGACGGACTGGACGAAATCAGTCTGAGCGCGCCGACGCGGGTGGCAGAGCTGCAGGCCGGCCAGATTCGCAGCTATCGCATTACGCCAGAAGACCTGGGTGTGACAAGCCAACCCATGGATGACCTGATTGTAGATGGACCAGATTCCAGCGCGGCACTTATCCGATCTGTGTTGAACGGAGATGGCGGAGCTGGGGAAGACATGGTGGCCATGAACGCCGGGGCGGCTTTGTATGCCGCTGATGTGGCACCAACGCTAGTGGCGGGGGTTGAGTTGGCGCGGTCTGCAATACAGTCCGGTGCTGCCAAGGAGAAGCTACAACAATTGGTGGAGGCCACTGCATGAGCGGTACTCCGGATGTGCTGGCAAAGATTGTGGCGCATAAGCGCGGTGAAGTGGACGAAAGGCAAAAGTTAACGTCCACTATGCAAATGCGAGAGCACGCGCTGTCTGACATGCAAAACGCTCGCCGTGGTTTTCGCAGAAGCCTGGAGCGCACGGTTGCGGCGCAAAAACCCGCTGTGATTGCCGAGGTCAAAAAGGCCTCGCCCAGTAAGGGCATTATTCGCGAAGATTTTGATCCGGTCTGGACCGCACAACGGTATACGCACAACGGAGCAGCCTGTCTTTCCGTACTAACCGACGAAAAATTCTTTCAGGGCAACGACAGCTATCTGCAGGTTGCCCGAGAGGCGACAACGCTGCCGGTCTTGCGCAAAGACTTCATGATCGACGAATTTCAGATCTATGAGTCGCGCGTCCTGGGCGCAGACTGTGTTCTGCTTATTGCGGCAATTCTGAACGACGCCGAAATGATGCATTTCTCGGACACAGCACAGCAGTTGGGTATGGACGTGCTGGTAGAAGTCCATGATGCAGAAGAAATGCAGCGAGCGTTGCATCTGGATAATGTGATTCTGGGTGTAAACAACCGCAACTTACGCACCTTCAAAACCACTCTTGATACTACACTCGAGTTATTGGAAATGGTGCCAGACGGGCGCATGGTGGTAACGGAAAGCGGCATTAAAGACCCGGCTGATGTCCACATGATGCGCTCGCAAGGCGTGGACGCGTTTCTGATTGGTGAATCGCTGATGCGTGCCGAAGATCCTGGCGCCGCGTTGGCCAAGTTGATCGGCTAGTCCCAGGTGCAAATAGCAGATGGTAGGTGTCGCTGCTCACGTTGAAGGGACAATGTTCGAGTCAGCTGCGTTACGCCGATGCATTGGGATGGATTCGCCCCCACTCGCATTGGGGACGATGCTCCCTTTATTCCGGTCAATAAGCGTTTTAAAAATCGCCCGCCCTTGCGTTTTCTTCTAACTGCTCGTCGTCTACGAACACGACAATATTCTTGCCGCTTACCGAGATCATGCCTTCAGCTTCCAGGGTTTTCAGGACTCTGCCCGCCATTTCTCGTGAGCACCCTACGATGCGGCTGATTTCCTGGCGGGAAATGCGAATCTGACGACCTTCTGGATGATTCTGGGCATCGGGCTCGTTGCACAAATCCAGTAAGGTGCGCGCAACGCGGCCGGTTACGTCTAAGAAGGCCAGGCGGCGCACCTTGCGGCTGGTATGGAGCAAGCGGTCGGTGAGCTGCTTGCCAAACGCAAACAACAGCTGCGGACAAATATCTTCCAGCTCGTTTTGTAACAGTTGACCCAAGTGATGGTAGCTAATTTGCGCCAATTCGCACGGAGTGCGGGTACGCACCATGACCTCGCGGCGCTCAGGTGGCACGAAAATGCCCATCTCGCCAATAAAGCTGCCTTGATTAAGATACGCAAGGATCAGCTCGCGACCCTCGTCATCCTCTGTGCTTACGCTCACCGAGCCTTGCACAATAAAATACAGCGTATCAGCCACGTCACCAGGCCGAATGATCGGCGCTTTCGCAGGATATTTCCGACGATGGCAGCAAGCCAAAAACTTGCGGATGGCGGCTTTATCAATTTCGAACAGCGTACCTGACTCGCCCAACATGTATGTTTACCTATTTATTGTTATATGCATCTCTACAACTGCCCGTTTTAGCCCAAATGCCTCAAAGGTGCAAATTGTGAGGCATGGATCACATTTCGGCACTCGCTCAATTCCCACGTATAAGGCATAATCCGCCCCCCATAAAATCAGAATTGACAGGTCATTAGCATTGGTAAAGCCTCTACCCAGACTAAAACTACAGGGCTTCAATAATCTCACTAAGTCCCTGAGTTTTAACATTTACGATATCTGCTACGCGGTTACCGACGAGCAGCGCCAGCGGTATATCGAATATATTGACGAGGCGTACAACGCAGAACGGCTCACGGCAATCTTGACCGACGTGTGCAATATCATTGGTGCCAACATCTTGAATGTGGCGCGCCAGGATTACGATCCTCAAGGGGCGAGCGTTACCATTCTGATTTCTGAAGAGCCTGTAGCGGAAGATAAAGACACTACCAGTGCCAAGCCCGGCCCGCTGCCAGAGGCCGTCGTGGCGCACCTGGATAAAAGCCACATTACCGTGCATACCTATCCGGAAGTAAATCATAAATCCGGGATTGCAACGTTTAGGGCGGATATTGACGTATCTACCTGTGGCGTCATTTCGCCCCTGAAAGCGCTGAACTACCTCATCCATAGCTTTGAGTCAGATATTGTAGTTCTGGATTACCGAGTGCGCGGCTTCACTCGCGATGTGCGCGGCAAAAAGCACTTTATCGATCACAAGATCAACTCGATTCAAAATTTCTTGTCCAACGACAGTAAAGAGCGGTATGAAATGATTGACGTGAACGTCTATCAAGAGAATATGTTTCATACCAAGATGGTCCTTAAAGATTTCAACCTGGACGATTACCTCTTTAAGTGCAAAGCGGCCGACCTGTCTCCCCGCGAAGCCAAGCAGATAACCGAGAAGGTCAAGAAAGAAATGCTGGAGCTGTACTACGGACGCAATATGTAGGTAAAGTTTGGCAGCTGCCACGAAACAATGCCGGGGTCCCGGCCAGGGGTGATAAACTAAATCGCTGGCGCCCCATTCCGCGGCGAAAGACCAAGTCTGTTGGGTGTGGGTCTTGCGGGAAGATTATTTTCATTTCAATCCTTCACGTAAAACCCAATCAATTATAACCGCCACAAAGAACGTCGTTTATTGAGCACTGGCCCTCATTAAAGTCCACATCCAAACGCTCAACTGTGTTGGAAGTAGATCGCCGAATCTTGTACTGAATGTACGAAACATTCTTATCCACTTAAACCCATCGATCGTTGACGTCGTCTAACCGTTCAATCGAGAACGGAATCCTACTGTGAGAAAAAATAAACTGGTGCGACACGGGTTCGCCTCACTGCATGGGGCGTTTGCCCTGCTGGCACTTTTGACTCTTGGTACAGGCAATAGTGCTCAGTCTACTGAGGGCTTTGCGTTCGAGGTTGCTGGGAACCAGCTTAGGGGTTTTCTGGAACGACCCGCAAACCGCCCCGCTATGGCCACCATCATCATCGTCCACGGCTACGGCGAAACCAACGTGGTCGAATGGAACTCTTACGCTGAGGTGCGTCGTTTTTTCATCGGGCTTGGCATCAACGTGGTCGTCTGGGACAAGCCCGGCTGTGGGGTCAGCGAAGGTACCTTCGACATCAACCAGCCTGTAGAAAGTAGCGCAAAGGAAGTGGTGGCAGCAGTCCGCGCATTACGAGAGCGAGGCATCGAAGGTAGCCAGAAAATAGGACTCTGGGGTGGTAGCCGTGCTGGCTGGATTTCTCCACTTGCCATCCAGTCTGAACCCGCAATATCCTTCTGGATCTCCGTCAGCGGCGTAGACGACAAAGAGAATGCGCGCTATCTGCTCTCTACAAATCTGCCGATTGAGGGCCGTTCTGCAGAAGAAACGGAACGTTTGGTTGGGGCGTGGCAACAAAGCGTCGAAATTGCAGCGCTTGGTGGCACGTACCAGGAGTACCTTGAAGCGGCGGAGGAGTTTAGCGAGGACCCATTTTTTCAGTTTATGGGGTGGGGCAAGCCCATCACAGAAGAGGCTTTCGATACGTACCAAATGCAATTCTCGACTGGAGTCTATCGCTTCGATCCCGTCAGCAGGCTGGCGGTCTACGTGGATGGCTTCCCTGAACTTCTATCCTCGCTCGATATACCCGTCCTCGCACTGTTCGGCGAACTCGACTCCAACGTAGATTGGCGCAAGACCGCCGCACTTTACCGGGAAACCATCGGAGCGAACCCGGAAGCTGATCTTGTGGTGAAAACATTTCCAGCGGCCAACCATATGCTCCGCCAGGCCAGAACAGGCGGTGTGCGAGAGCAGAACACACTATCCTGGAAGTGGTCTTACGCGGAAGGTTACTTCGAATCCATGGCCGAGTGGCTCGTAGCGAACGGGATTGGTGCAAGAGAGATTGAGTAAGCTCTTTGCCTGAAACATCGGCGCGGGACGCACCTGCCACAGAAGGAAAGAGAGTGAGTTGTGGGGGCACCGTCTCGGTGCAATCTTCTACCTAAATATTACAGATGACGAATGCAGCGCGGTGCTAAGGAACATCGAATGTTGCAAACTTCCCTCGTGCGGATTGGCAGGCCTCCAAACCGGTCAAACGAGAGAGGTTAATCGTACCGCTTTCGTCGCCACCTTCTGAGGCGTAATCAAACTGTCCGGCTAAGCAGCTATCGAAGCGCAATGTTGCCGTGCCCCAGGCGGAGAGCGTTGGCGGGTCTGGCCGATTGAGTCTGCCCCCTTGCGCTGTCAGCAGACCAAGTTGTGCAACATCATCAATGATGGGGCCTTGTCCGATCATCCACTGCTGATTGCCTGCACTGTCGTAGGTATACCAGTACACCAGCGCCTCGTCGCGAGATTCTAAGACTTCCAGATTTATGCCTTGCCCCGGTGTGGCCTGGTCAAACCAGGATCCATTTAATCGGCTACTGAGCGGAAACTGCGCCGAGGACGATTTGATCGCTGGCAAAATATACTCTCGCATGGCCGCGCCCATACCTGGACCTTCCCGATTGTAATCAGCAGCCAGGGACACTACGACCATATCCGCGCCTGGTATGACAAAAATGTATTGGCGACCGTAGCCATTGGCATAGTAGCTTTCGAATTCTCGATTCTGAGAATCAACGAATGTGGTTAGCCACCACTGGTATCCATGACCGGAAGTAGGGCTTGTGAATATCTGTGGGTCCGTTTGCATGTCGCTATAGGTGGCGGTGGACTCACTGATCCAATCTTCGGTGACTATCCGTTTTCCATCCAAAACGCCCCCGTTGAGCATCATCTGACCAATCGTTGCCATATCGTCGATGTCGAGCCATAGCGAAAACCCCAACGGTGCGATGCCGTCTGGAAAGCCTGACTCTTCAATAGCAACGTCTCGAGACTCCAGGACATTGATTGCCCAGCGGCTACTAGAAATACCTAGTGGATCGAACAACTGTTCACGGGCGTATACCTGTGGGGTCTGGCCTGTTGCGTGCAAGATGATTCCGGACATTAGCGTTGAGGCGCCGGTGCTATAGCGGAATTCTAGGTCAGGGTCTCCCGCCATCGGCCAACTGATAACCGTCCGGAGCCAATCAGGGGAGTTCAACATTGTCGCGATTGGGTGATTTGGGTCGTTGCTGTACGGCCACTCATTCCAATCTTGGCCATGCCGCTGTTTGAGCAAATCCGCTATGGTTATTTTTGCTCGATGGGAATTAAACTGAATTCCTGCGTATTGATCGAAATAATCGACCAACAGATCATCTGTTGTTATGAGGCCGTCGCGTTTCAATGTGCCCATCAATATCGAGCCAACGCTTTTGGTCACAGAGTAGACTGGCAAATTCTCGCCTTGATAGCCCCGAAAGTATTCGCGGTAGACCATTTGGCCATTGCGCAAAACGGCTACTCCGTCAATCTGGCCCAATTCTCCGGACGCTAATTGAGTAGTTAACTCGGCCAGAACCGATGCATCCATCCCCTGGCCATCAGGATCGACCACCTCCCATTCTGCCGCCATCACCGACAGGCAAGTAATCAAACCGGCTACTAGAATCAGCGGCAAAAGTTTCACGATTACTCCTTGGAAGGTTAGAGAATTATCATAGCAACTTGCCGATTATCGACAAATAATTTTGCCATGAAACTCAGCGGCCAAAGGCAAGTTCTTTCGTTGCAAACAACAGGCACCTGCCATAGGGGCAGCGCTAAGTTGTAGCACTTGCGAGTGATTTACCTCGGTCCAACTACGGATATCGTTACTATGAAGGGTACCGCTGGACTACGTGTGTCCGAAAGTGCTGACAGGTCAAACAATCGGCCCGGGACGCGAATCTTGCCAGGAGCACTGGCGGATGCATGGTTGCCGCCAGTGCTCTCGTTTTACGATGGTTAGTTGCCGGGTGGTGATACCAGCATTCTTACAGCAGGTGCTGCCGCTCCATAGTTGGCAAGTATCGATCCATCGCCCAAGGTGCCGTTCCTTATCCGAGTCATCGAGCTAACCAATATAGGTAGGCCGGAAATCTCGATTGTCTCAGAATCAACAACACCGCTGAGTCGATGATTGCCTGTTAGGTCACTTCTAATGCAACTAAAAGGCGGTGAGCTGCTCGGTCCAAATGCGAAGCTGAGTTGACCATCGACGCCATCGCTTGGGTCCAAGAAGGATAGATCAAATTGATTTTGGCTGTATCGAGTCACAATGCCGTCGATACCAGTAATACCGACTGCAGCGTCTGAGCCTAGTGTCATAACGGAAAGCGCGCGTTCCAAGCCCAGGCTACGAATTTCGTCCGCATATACGTCGGCGACAGAATCAAACCAACAATCGCCTGAGTTGTCGGCATTACCCTGTCGATCGGCAATCTCGTATTCAATTACAGCCCGTTGGCCCGGTTCGAACCTGCTGGCGGGGGCGTAGGCACCTATGAATGGCGGTAGTGTTGTGTCGTCAGCGCCCACAAAGGCATCAAAGAATGTCGGTAGCGTGAAGAGCACCTCCGTAGTTGCATCCAGTCGCGGATCAACGATTAAATCCGCGCTGGCAAAGGTTGTGGCTAATGCCGCTGAAACTGCTTCAAAAGCTGTTTCAAACTGGACTTTATAGGAAGTATTGTCCACGACGATATCCGCTTCCAGGGACTGCCCGGCAAAGGCGATTGAGGGATACTCAAGCAAATCATTCGCAGCCAAGGCAGTTTGCCGATAGTTTGCGAGTGCCGTCGCGCTCAATTGATAAGACTCACCGTTTGCAACGTCCAAGAGCCATGTTTGACCATTAAGTCTTCCTCCAGGTGGTAACAGATCGGCCAGTGGATCAGTAGCCCATGGTCCATTGATCCAACGATCGTTAAGCCCATTGCAGTCGGTAACGTCTACGGCATCCAAGTCAATTTCACCGACTTCGATTGCTTCTGCGTAGCCAGATCGGTGTGATTCGGGTGTAGCACCGAACTCATCTGGGTCAAAGCGAAGCAGCGGCTGGTAGCGAACGCCCGGCAGGTTATCAACACTTCTGTTGATCGCCGGAACAGTGCAGGTGGATTCTTCTGGAGTAAGCAGAATCCCAGGTTGATCGTCCAACCCCAACCGTTGGAGATTGGTGATAGCGGCTGTAAAGGTATCTTGTGGCGCCAGATAGACTGTGAGGGATAACGTTGTCGAGCCAAGATCCCCCTCGCGCAGAGTAAGCGCCACGGCTTTGGCTTGGTTGCTGCGGTTATTGAGTGTTAGCAGGGTGTCCAGCTTTTCGGTGCTGTAGACAGGATAGATTAACGCTTGGCCTTGGTCTGCCACACGAACGGCATGGGCAGGCAGGCTGCATATTAGTGCGCACAGGAGAGTAAGCCAGGCAGCAAATAGAACAGTTTTCATCTCGAACGTCCTTGATCCAATTATTTGACCTAAAGACGTTTCGGTAGAACCTCTCCCCTAAATTGGAAGAAGCGTATGGGTCTCTCATGCTGTTAATTTGTCATAGGTCGCCGGGCGCAACCCTAACTGCCTTATTGTGTGGGCAATTCGGTCCGAGACTGGAGTCGGGATATTTTGTCACCGGGCAGCGCGCGATACATGGCGCAAGCAAGGATCACAAACCAAATATAGATCAGCGTTTCTGCTGTGCGCTGAACCAAACCAACGGTAGCCAATTCTGGGTCGTAGTTGGGGAGCAGAATCAAGGCGATCGTGGCGATCACCATGCCTGAGATAAACGGGAGCTTTGAATTTGCCCAACGCTGAGAATCCCAGGCCAGCAGATAAATTGTCAAAACCCCAAAGAAATAGGCGGCCATGCCAAATCCCATATGCAGTAGATGCGAAGCGCTGGGTTCTACTGGCCGACACTGAAAATCGCAGGGGTAAAATGCAGCAACTACAAAGGATAGCCCGTACATAACCAAGCTCAACAATCCCGCAATTTTCAGCTTGCTTGCAGGGAGGACCATCCAAACGATGGCTGCAAATAACAGCATGAATATTTCAGTGGGGAGAAATCCAAAATAGTTTACATAGCTCGCGTGGGGGGCGCCGGTGGCAGCCAGCTCGCTTATGAACTGGGAAACGTGACTATAGCCAGGATAGTTCAGCCCGCCCAGAACGACTGTTGTAGCCAACCAGAGATAGCTTGCTATGGGCAATAGAACAACCAGTGATTTTTTCATCTTAAGCTTCGTTTTTGGACTAGAGGGCGCAGCATGCCAGACCGAACTAAACCAAATCTGGTTTTCGTCATGCACCATGCATTATCCCGTTTTATGCGGCGGAGCAAATAGACGATATACACATGTGCTGGAAGAAAAGGGGTTGGACGCATTGGAGTCGGATTATTACTGGATATAGCGCTAGCCATTAACGGTGTTTTGATCTTCTCGTCCACTTGATCTTGCTGCTGATAATTTGGATCCGTTTCGCCGAAGAGTCAGACGGTTTCCAATATGAACCTTAAGAGGATAGCCCAGTGTCAATGAGAGTTTTGGTGGTCGCACTACTATTGTTTTTGCTTGCCTCGTGCGTGTTGCCACGAGATCCAGTGGTCCCCATGCCAGTCTTAACCCTTAAAGATCTTGGGGACACCAACCAACCTGACGATCGGCTGTTGGTGTTGCTTCCGGGTATTCGCGACACGCCAGAAGACTTTGCAGAGAATGGTTTTGCGGATGTAGTGGATGAACCCATGGCGATTGTGGCTGCAGATGCCCATCTTGGCTATTACCGGGACGAGTCCCTGGAGGCTCGTCTTACCAACGATGTGCTGGGGCAGCGTGCCGACTCGGAGACACAGATTTTGCTAGCTGGAACGAGTCTGGGTGGGATGGGCGCGCTGCTTTACCTGTGCGACAGCGGCGATACACGCATTTCTCATATCTTTCTGATCGCGCCTTACCTGGGAGAGGACGAAATTCTGGAACAGGTAGCTGCAAGCGGCGATTTAGCCAGCTGGCAGGCAGATCCAGCCATCGGCGAACTGCATGAACGTAAGCTTTGGACGTGTCTCGCGCGCACCCAGTGGGGTACCGGAAGTGCTCCTGAACTGTGGTTGGCCTACGGTGCGGATGATCGGCTCGCTGAGGCGCATGCGTTGCTGGCCAAAAACATGCCGGACGACCGTGTGACAGTGCAGCCTGGTGGTCACAACTGGCGCACATGGTCAAACCTCTGGCAAGAACTCTGGACGAGACAACAAGCGCACTGACAATCTATACAGATGGGGCCTGACGCGGAAGCTCCGGCGATGTAAAGAGTAGTCAACCAGACCAATGTAACAAGTAATCGGCGCAGCCTAACTGTGATAACCATCACAAATGCGGCTTATAACTTTCGTTTCGTCACGTTTTTTTGTACATTGCGTGCCGCGCTGGCTTTTTTTGTGCTCAATCTAGCAGCACGGGCCAGTTCCAAATCGCTTTTACCGGGAGGAAAAAAAGCATGTTTAACGTGAAGTTGCTCAAAGCAGCTATGGCTGCTTCTGGGTTGTTGTTGGCGGGAGCCGCAGCTGCTGATCAATATATTGTCCTGTCCAAGGGAAACGCACTTAAGAAGAATTTTGCGGCAGAGGTTGAAGCTGCTGGCGGCGTTGTTGTTAGCAATATGCACCAAATTGGTGCTGCTGTAATTGAAGGCGATGCGTCTGTCGCACAAACGGTTGCCAACATAAACGGTGTTGGTTCGGTTGCGCTGGATATGCAAGTGGATCTGATTGAGCCGCCAATGACAGCTCCTATGGAAGTTGGAGGAGGGGTTTTTCCTTCTGATTCATTTGGATTTTTGACCTGGGGTATGGATGCGATTGATGCGCCCGAAGCCTGGGCAACGGGTGCTCGTGGCCAGGGCGTACGGGTTGCCGTGATCGACAGCGGTATTGATTCGTCGCATCCAGATCTGGTGGCAAACCTCAATACGAGTCTAAGCGCTTCATTTGTGCCTGGAGAAGACTTTGATAATCCACCGGGCAGTCATGGAACGCACGTTGCTGGCACCATTGCTGCTGGATTGAATGGTTTTGGTGTAACCGGAGTCGCGCCTGAGGCAGAGATAGTCGCCTTAAAAGCCTTATCCGCAGTGTCTGGCTCAGGATCTACCAGCGGCATTGCGCAGGCAATTGTCTACGCTGCTGACATTGATGCAGATGTCATCAACATGAGCCTGGGTTTCTCCGGTGGATTTCCGAAGAATTGTACTTTCGGGGAAGACCACTTTAGCGCTAACCAGTGCCGCGACATCATTGAGTTGTACACTCGTGCGATCAAGTACGCCCGAAGCAACAACGTAACCGTGGTTGCCAGCGCGGGTAACGACAATCGTGACATGGACCATGACGCCAGCGTTATCTCAATGCCGGGTCAATTGCAGGGCGTCATCACCGTCTCCTCTGTGGCACCCTCAGGTTGGGCTTTGAATCCGCTGGGAACCGATCTGGATGTGAAGTCGTCGTTCAGTAACTATGGTCAATCTGGTATTCATTTTTCGGCACCGGGCGGCGATTTTCGCTATCCGGGTAACGAAGCCTGCTTTTTCGGATTTCCGTGCTGGGTGTTCGATATGGTGCTAAGTACGGTTCCGGGTGGTAGTTATGGGTGGAATGCTGGTACGTCTATGGCGAGCCCTCATGTTGCTGGCGTTGCCGCCCTGATTATTGGTCAGAACGGTGGAGATATGGCGCCTAATCAGGTGGAAGCGGCGCTGCGTGCGTCCGCCGAAGACTTAGGCAAGCCGGGCAACGATGACGTGCACGGGGCCGGTCGTGTCAACGCACTAAACGCTGTCAATTAGGACCTGCTAATCGGTTCGACAGAACAAAGGCCGCGCTTGCGGCCTTTGTTTTTTGTGTACCAGAAACTGATTAAATATGAGTGCTAGCCTTCAAATCCATCCGAGAATATAGGCTCCGGCAACGGCTCAAACTCTTTCGCCCACAGCGCGTCGAGGACCGCATGTTCCCAACTGGAATCAACCTCGCTAAGCCGTGCGATTGTTTGAAAACTGCCGGTTAGCGTTCTTTCGATAATGTCTGTGCGATCCACGGATTCGCCGGCTATGTTCGCCCTCGTATCAACGCTAAACAAATAGTTATCTTCGGCGAAGACGTGTAGTGAGCTTACATTAGCACCCGCAGAAGAAAGCAAACTGAAGCCGTCTGTTGCATTCCAGCTAATTAGATCGCCAGGGCCATAGGTTGACGCACCTAGTTCGGCTATGACGTCGATTGACAGCACCAGATCGCAGTTGACTGGGTTACGGCTCAGTGCATCCACGTTAACGCCTACCGGGACACCTTGAACTTCGCTGTCAAACACTTTGACGCCAGTCTCGTTAAAGACATCCGCTGGTCGCATCACTTGTCCGAAGGCCTCCGCAGTCGCATCCAGGCTAAACAGGCTTTGGCCGCAGCCATCGCCAGACTGGTGAAAGCCATCAACCCCAGCTTGATCAAATGTCCCTGCCAGGTTTGCGCCTTCAATCGTGCCGGTAGCATCGACAATCAGCGTTAAGGTGTCATCGGTCGCGATATTGACGACTGAGCCGTCGAAAATAGACGAATGCACATCGCTCGAAAGGATAAACCGCTCAATGTTCACACCATCTCCAGCCAGACAGGTCCACGAGATTGCAGTCCCGAACAGGATCAGGATTGTTTTACGCAATAGTGCGCTCATGACTAACAGTTGGCGTTGTTGCAGGAGTTAAGCGTAATTTCTCTCGCTGTACCGCTGACTTGCCCGCCCGTATTGTCGTTTGAGATATTGGCACCCCAGGCGGATTTGCCACCGAGAACGATGCCGAAGCCACCGTTATTCTGCGCGTTGTTATTGAGCAGCAGGCAATCAAAACAGCGTATGCCGTCGCCGACGTTAGAGTTGGACAAGTTTCCGGTCACGGTGCTCTCCGGATTGGTGAATATGCCGTCGTCGCCATTTTGCATGGCGATATTGTTGCGTACTTCACCCTGGGCAAAGATGCCGTCACCGCCGTTAAATCTGGCCGTGCAATTGATCACACTGCTTAGCGTGTTGTTAACGGTTATGCCGGAACTGCCATTGTGCAATGCGCGAATATTCTCAACGCGGCAAGGTTGGTTGCAGCTCACTGCCGCGTTGCCCATGCCGCGCACGGTGCCGTTGGTGATCTGAGCGCCGACCGCGTCGCCCTCGTAGCGCACGCCGAACCCCATACCAAGTCCTGGCGTACAGTCGAATGCGGCTCCGGTGCAGACGTTAGGCCCCACAATGCTAAAGCCATTAAGGTCTATGTTTACGCCACTGCCGGTGATCAATATTGCCGTGACGTCCTCTGGGCTGGCTTCGGCGCTTACGTCCAGGTTACCGGTAAGTCTATAGCTGCCTGGTTCGGTGATTTCGATGGGCCAACCTGGGTCGTCGCCAGTGAAGCAGCCTGAGGTTACGCAAAGTTGATTAATCTCGACGACGCCGTCCACAGCGCCAGACGGGCTAAAGGATATTGTGCCGGCGAGCGCCAAGCTGGCCAGCAGACCATATTTCGTAGAACGCATACTTTTCCCCTGATGAAATTTTGAAACATCTATCTCCGATTCTAAGATGTTCCTGTCTTTGTTGCGTTAAGGCGACATTAATTCAGCGAACGCGCTCAAATTCGATACGCCACTGCACGCATGATGTTTGCGCAAAATGCCATGGCGTTCTTGATGAGGTCAGGCAGTTCTCTGCCACCTGCCTGGGTTGCCTCTCGAGCGTGCTTGGCTTCGTCCTCAGCCATTTGAGTGACGATGGCTCTGCTGCGGTGATCTCCGGGAGGCAGCTTTTCCAGATGATCAACCAGATGCGCTTCCACCTGGCGCTCGGTTTCAGTAACAAATCCCAGGCTCCACGGGTCGCCGGTAACGCCAGCAACTGCGCCTAGACCATAAGATGCGCCGTACCATAGCGGATTTAGCAAGCTTGGGCGGTCTTTGAGTTCTTTTAGTCGGCGATTGCACCAGTTCAGGTGGTCCGACTCTTCACCGGCTGCGTGCAGCATATGGTGGCGCACCTCGATATTCTTCGCGGTGGCGGCCTGGCCATAGTAAAGCGCTTGTGCACACACTTCGCCAACATGGTTGATTCGCATTAGACCGCCCGCATGTTGACGCTGGCTTTCGTCCAGCGAAGTATCCTTGACGCGTTTTGCTGGATAAGGATTGGCGCTGGGCGGATTGGCATAGCAAGTTCTCAAGGCTTGCTCGCCCTGCGCAATGAGATGGTCGGTGAAACTCAGTTTTCTCATATTTGGAATGGGTCCTGCTGACTCTGGTAGTACTCAATTGATTTTGTTAGCTTGGCGCGAATTTTACGCTATTGCATTGAATAAGGTGTGGACGATGTACAAGAGAATGGTTTTTATAGGCATGGCGCTGATTGTCGCTGTGGGTGTTGCAATCGCAGAAGAGGAAGAGCAAGGCTGGTCTGGAAAGGGCGAGCTCGGTTATGTGGCTTCTCGAGGTAATACCGATACCGAAACGTTAAACGTTGCGGCAGAGGGCGTTTACAACGCAGATAAGTGGCGCCACACAGCTGGAATCAATGTCCTGAAGTCCAGCGAAAGCGATGTGGATACTGCAGATCGAACCGAAATCTATGGCCAGTCCGACTACAAGTTGTCGCCTGTGAGCTATCTGTTTGGCAGTCTGCGTTACAACGATGACGAATTTAGTCAATTTGAAACCCAGGCAACGCTTGCTTTTGGCTATGGTCGCGACCTGATTCAGAGCGAAACACACGACTTGAAGACAGAATTGGGTATTGGTTATCGCATGAGTGAGATCAGGGCAACGGGCGCAGACGAAGATGAAGCAATCGTGCGCGCACGCTTAGACTATGTTTGGACCCTGAGTGAATCTTCCAGTTTAACCAACGAGCTTCTCATTGAGGCTGGCTCTGACAATACCTTTGGTAGAAACGTCACTGCGCTTAATACGGTTATCACCGGAAATGTGGGTCTCAAGTTAGGCTATGAGGTTCGGCACAATACCGACGTAGATGAGCCGCGCGAGAACACAGATTTTCTAACGACAATTAGTTTGGTTTACAACTTCTAAGCCGGTGCCTAGGGTAAGCGCAAAGCAACTAGAGTTTTTTCGAAGCGTAAGGTTGCATTAGGGCTAGTTAGAATGTAGTATTCCCGCCCTTCACGTCGGCCGTCGACGGGTTTTCGCGCGTGCGATCGTTAGTAAGCCCTTAGATATTGGCCCGGTGGTTAGAATTTTTACGGCAGCAAGCGCAGGTGATTGCATCGGCCTTGCTACCATTGGTTTAACACGACTTTCTCGATAGGGAATTCGGATGAAAACGTTTAGCGCAAAGCCGCAAGAAGTAGAGCGCGACTGGTTTGTCGTCGATGCCGCAGGTAAAACCCTCGGCCGCATGGCAACCGAGTTGGCGCGCCGCCTGCGCGGCAAGCATAAGCCGGTGTATACACCGCATGTAGATACGGGCGATTACATTGTTGTAATCAACGCCGAACAAGTGGCGGTTACCGGCAATAAGATGAAGGACAAGATGTACCATAAGCACACTGGCTACATCGGTAACCTGAAATCTAAGAATCTGGAAACCGTGCTGAGTGAGCACCCGGAACGCGTCATTGAAGACGCAGTTAAGGGCATGTTGCCAAAAAACCCGCTGGGTCGGGCCATGTTCAAAAAGCTGAAAGTTTACGCGGGTAGCGAACATCCGCATGGCGCTCAGCAGCCACAAGCTCTGGAAATATAAAGGTACAACATGGCAACTGAACAGTTTTACGGCACTGGCCGACGCAAATCTTCCGCAGCACGCGTATTTCTGCGTCCGGGCAAAGGCCAAATCATGGTCAACAAGCGTCCATTGGATGAGTTCTTTGGTCGCGAAACCGCTCGCATGATCGTACGTCAGCCGCTCGCGCTGCTGGATATGAACGAAAAGTTTGATATTTACTGCACCGTTACCGGTGGCGGTATTTCTGGCCAGGCAGGCGCTATTCGTCTGGGCCTGACTCGTGCTCTGATGGAGTATGACGAGAGCCTACGGCCAGAGCTGCGTAAAGCAGGCTTTGTTACTCGCGATGCTCGTGAAGTCGAGCGTAAGAAAGTGGGTCTGCACAAAGCGCGTAAAGCAACGCAGTACTCGAAGCGTTAATTCTCCCGGGTTTATCCCTGGAAAATGGCAGCAATATTTGCAGAAAAGCCCGCCCAGCGCGGGCTTTTTTGTGTCTGAGATTTGATAGATTGTGGGTTCTGACGTGGGTTTGCGCATTTTGGTTTTGCAAACCTTGATCGAGGCGGCCAGAATAGGCGCAAATACTTAGAGATATTCTCGATGGCATTGCAATTATCCACGCTGAGTAAACTGTATCCGCTAGAGTCGCTGCAGGAGCCACATCTCAAGCTGATGGTGGAGGAGGGGCAGCTGCGTGATTTGGCCCGAGGCGATCTCGTATTTGAAGAGGGCGCAAATGACGGTGAAACCGTTTTTTTGCTCTCAGGCCGATTGCAGGGCAGTTACAGTGATGGCCGCGAGCGTGAGATTGACGCAAACTCCGGACGATCTCGATACGCAGTAGGTGATTTTCAACCTCGTCGTTTTACGGCAACGGTTGCCAGTGCCAGGGCTCGGGTCGTTGCGTTTGACCGTAATCTGCTAGAGAAAATGGTTACCTGGGATCAAATCAGTCGCACGCCTCAGTTTTCTTTCGGCGGTGCTAGAGACTGTGCGAAATGGGTTTTTCGGATGTTGAAGTCTCGGGCGCTGCTGCGACTACCCGCGGGCAATGTGCAGCGCATGTTCGAACGATTTTCGCCGGTTGACGTAATGCCATTGCAGGAAGTCATTCGGGAAGGGGATGACGGAGATTTCTTCTACGTCATCAAGGACGGTGAGTTTGAAGTCATCAAATCTGATAATGGCAAATCCTCTGTGGTTGCCACACTTGGGCCCGGTGACAGCTTTGGTGAAGATGCCCTGATATCCAACCAAAAACGCAATGCGACGGTGAAAGCGAAAAGCGCTGGCACCTTGATGCGATTGTCGAAACAGGATTTTTCCGAGTTACTCCGACACCCGGTCGTAAACTACATCACGCCGGGACAGGTATCCGCGCTAATGGGTCTGGGTGCGGGCTTGGTGGATGTGCGCATGGAGGAAGAGCATGCGCAACGCTACATCAGTGGTGATTTCTCAGCACCACTGTATCGGCTCAGAGAAGAGATGCAGGGGAGACCAAATGACCTGCCCTACATCGTGTACTGCGATACCGGTGAGCGCAGCGCTTCGGCTGCGTTTGTGTTAAACAAGATGGGCTTCAAGGTTTATGCGCTGCGTGGTGGCATGTCCAGCGTGACGCGGCTGCTGGCCATGACCGGCTCGTAGTCAAAGCGTCTTTATGCCCTGATCGGTGGCCATCAAAATGGTGTCGGCCGGTCGGCGAGCAAATAGTCCGCAGGTTACAACGCCGGGAATATTGGAAAACTCTGTCTCAATTTTTACCGGGTCGCTTAGGTCCAGGTTGCGCACGTCCAGGATCTGGTTGCCGTTGTCGGTGACAAAACCTTCTCGATAGTCGGGCTGTCCGCCAAACTCAACCATCTTGCGAGCCACATAGCTGCGCGCCATTGGGATTACTTCTATGGGCAATGGAAACTCGCCCAGAATCGAAACCTGTTTGGACGCATCTACAATACATACAAACTTGCGCGACGCCGCTGCAATGATTTTCTCCCGGGTAAGTGCGCCACCACCGCCTTTAATCAGACGCTTGTGACTATCGAATTCATCGGCGCCATCAATATATAACTCTAATGGTCCTGCATTGTTGAGTTCCATCACTCGAACGCCGATAGCCTCGAGACGCTTCGTGGTCTCGTCTGAGCTGGAAACCGCACCGTCGAGTCGGATGCCGCTATCGGCGAGGGCGTCAATAAAGCAGTTAACCGTGGAACCCGTACCAACCCCTAAGAGCGATCCTTCTTCCACGTATTTAATTGCAGCTTGGGCCACTGCCTGTTTTTGTTGATCATTGCTCATAGTGTTATTCCTGCTCCAACACGATATTCCAGTGGGCTTCTTCTACTGGCATGACCGAAAGGCGGTTGCCGCGTCGAACCAGAGGAAATCCTTCTAATTCTGGAATGTCCTTTAGTTCCGTAAGCGTTATCGTGCGCTCTGTTTCGCGAACAAATTTAAGGTCGACCATAAACCATCTTGGGTCGGACTCTATGCTTTTCGGGTCATAATATTTGCTATCGGGATCAAAAGCGGTGTGATCCGGATAGGCTTCCCTTACCACTTCTGCGATGCCAACGACGCCAGGCTGTTTGCAATTTGAATGATAGAAAAAGACTTTGTCGCCCTTTTTCATATCGTCACGCATAAAATTGCGTGCTTGATAGTTGCGAACCCCGTCCCAGTGTTCGGTTTGGTTGGGTTGGTTTTTTAGATCGTCGATGCTGAACGCGTCCGGTTCACTCTTAACCAGCCAGTAGGCCACAGAAATACCTCCAAGTTTTACATTCGGGCGCGACGATACCACGGATCGATCAAGAAACAATAAATCCGATTTCTGTCGCGATGCAGTCCATGCGCACATCCCACGGGTTTTTCGCAATACTTGGAACCCACTGGGCGCTGTGAGCAACCCCGATGAGCAAAGGATTGTCATCACCATTGCCATCACTTTGGTTCCGAAACGCAAACGTACGGTCATAAAAGCCGCCGCCCATACCGACACGGCTGCCTTTGAAGTCGAACGCAGCTAGTGGCGCGATTACCACGTCCAGTTGATCAGGCTCGATGGCCGCGCATTCTATTGGTGGCTCAAGAATCCCAAAATGGTTTTGCACCAGCCGATCCTTGGCAGTCCATCTACGAAACGTCATGTTTGCGTTTTCGATGCGTGGCAAAAAAAACCGTTTGTCCGGATAAGCATCAGGATGAACAGACTGATGAATGGGTACTTCAGATCTAAACCCGTAATAGACGGCAACATTCAATGCAGTCTGAAAGGCGGTGAGTTTTTCCAGATGGCCTTGGATAGCCAATGCGGTGCCTGCAATAACCGGAGCGGGTATTTCAGTGCGACGTGCAATTGCGGTCTCTCGCAGGTTGGATTGGGTTGGCAATGGGCGAGGGTCAGTCACGGCAGGACCTTAGGTACCAGTCGATGGCAGGCCCGCCGGAATAGCGCGTAACGGAATTAAAACCATGGAATCGAATATCGCCTTGCCAAAGCG
>CAZVYE010000023.1:0-30008 GCA_964630895.1 uncultured Gammaproteobacteria bacterium
CAGGTTCGGCGGTGCCATGTGATTCGCAAGGTCACGGAACCACAACCGCCAGCCTTGTCACCGGCGAAATGCCTGGCAGAGTTCTTGGTGCTGCGCCTGATGCGCTATGGACAGCGTGTCGAGGAATTAGCTCGGATCTGTCAGTGCCACCATCCGCAGAACAATCGCTGGCCTGCCTGCAATGGATCTTGGAGCCCACCCGTCGCGACGGCACTGATCCTGATATCAGTTACGCTGCCGACATCGTCAACGCAGCATTTGTGTGCTTGGACATCGTATCGGACTGTGAGAATCGCGAAGTCTATCGATCAGCAATGGGCGCTCTGGACGATGCCGGATTTTTGGTGGTCGCAGGTGCAGGATTGGGAGAAGACTCCTGCCAACAGATCACTTATGCGCCGGCAATCTATGCGGAAGTACTCACCGTTGGCATGATAGATTTTCGATTTGACCTGGCCACGACCAGTCAACGCGGACCGGTGGTAACTGCCGATGGCCAGACAATTATTAAGCCAGATATTGTGGCTCCTGGCGCGTTCTTGCCAACCGCTGATGCTAAAGATCTTGACAACTTCCGATTGTTTTCTGGAACCGAGCTGGCCGCCTCACAAGTCGCAGGCGTAGCGGCGCAAATGATGTCTGCCAACCCTGGTTTGAAAGGCAAACCCGCATTGGTTCGGCACCTGATCAAGCAAACTGCTTTCCCATTATTCGGCGATCCGGATGCGCCCGGTGGCCACAACTGTGGTGGCATACCCGATGACGCCCACCCCAACCCTTTATACGGGCATGGATCTGCCGATGCCTTGGCGTTGGTTCAGGAAGCAGACCCAATGGTAGGCGAAATGTCAGGATTCTGGTTCGACGCCTCGGCACCGGGAACCGGTATTCACGTACAGCTTTCCAGTAACGCAGATGGTGAGCCAACTGCTGTACTGAGCTGGTACACGAGAGCAAACGACGGCTCCCCCGTTTGGCGTATTGGATCTGCTGACCTGGTACGCGGTAAAGGCAGCGTCGATATCGAAGTCTTCGAAGCAAGTGGTGGTGATTTCGGTGAGGCGCTGAATCCAGCAAATGTCTCACTGGAGTCATGGGGAACAGTGACATTTCGAGCCAAGGACTGTTTCTCCGCGGAGTTCACTGCAAACGATGAGACCATTTCCATGACACGACTTTCTGCTGGCAATGCCGGAGTGGACTGTCGCTATGCTGTAGATGATGTGGATGCCTACGAGCAGGCCAAGTCCGGAGCGCCTTCGGATGCTGCCGGTCGGTTTACCAATCTCTATTTTGACCCTGATCTTGCCGGCCAGGGATTATCTGTGGAAGTCGCGGAGTTAGCAGACGGTAGCGAGGTCATTATCGTTGCCTGGTATACGTTCATTGACGGTCAAGCTACATGGCTTATTGGTTCGAATTCCTTTGTGCAAGGTGATCTGATCAGCATACCAATGCAGATTGCGGATGGCAGTGGCGTGCGCGACTGGGGCAGTATCTCCTGGGAGTTCGGGTCCAATTGCGCTACGGGCGCGACGCTAAACTATGACGGCGAAAATGCCCAAGGCCAGCTAAATCTGGTCAATCTAACCGCCGGACTGGCCGGCAGCGGGTGCTCATAGAAAGAAACTGGGTAGCAGCGGCAAAGGCGCGGCTCTCCGCGCCGGTTCTATGTTGCAATAACATCCTGGCTGATATTTCTAGTGGCGGACCGTGGCCTTTGTGGCCAATGGTAAAAGCCAGCTATCAGCCCAAGTCAAATCCAATAGTGTGCGGTATCTTGGTCAACCAGATAAAGTCTAGCTGATGACCTTGGATCGACACCGCCTAACCATAGATGCAAATGCATTGCGGCTTTCACGCCTGATCAGTGCTGCGGCGACTATCGCTACGCTGCTATTGGCTTATTGCCTTGGCCATGGTTGGGCTACCGGTGATGGAGCCGAGCTGTATTTGAGCCTTGTCTGGTCGATCAGTCACGCTGTCGGCCTCGTAGTACTTTTTGCCTCGTATATCACCACATCACCCAAATGGACACCGTGGGCAGTTGGGATTACCGCGCTCAGCGGTGGTCTAGCAGCTTCTGCTTTAGTAAGCCTGGGCGCGCAGTGGGGTAGAGCTAGCGCGGTAGCGCCCCATAGCTATGTATCAGTGTCGGTATACGTATTGCTGACGTTGATCTTGGTGGCGGCCGTTCGTGTAAAACACAAAGCACCGCGGCTGTTCGTTGATTATGGCCGCAGCAGGCGCTGGGTCATGCTTGCAGAAATTTCCCACGTGGCCACGGCAAAGAATTATCTGGAAATCACAAGCGTTGGCGACGAGCAAGCGGGACTGCTTCGAAGCACTCTGGCAGAGTTTCTGGAGCGATACTCGAACCAGTTTCTACGGGTACACCGTTCCCACGCTATCAATGTCGAGCAGTTTGCGACGGTTGTGGAAGAGCCTGGCGGTAAGTTCTACGCGGTTCTGAAAAGTGGTAAAAAAGTACCGGTAAGCCAAAGTTATCGCGACCAACTCGATCAACTTCTCTGATTCGTCCCCGCTGGATCAAACTCGTCCCAAATCACGGTCTCGTTGTGTTTGAAAGTCGTGCTGTGGTTCACCATAAGCATTTCGCCAAAGGAAGCCAAAATGTTCAAGATGCTTATAGCCGCGATGATTGCGATGAGCTGCACGAGTTTGATTGCTGATGATAAAACTGAGCTCAAGCACATGAAGGAAGTGCTCTGGCCGAAAGCGTATCGCGAACACGATGCCGAACTCCTGGGGATGATTCTGCACCCTACATTTCAGATGGTAGACAGTCGCGGAAACTGGAGCAGTCGAGCAAAGGAGTTGGCCGATCTTCCCAGCTACGCCTGGCCGCATGACGACTTTGCCTACGATATCAATCGCCTGGATATTTATGACGACATGGCAGTTATTGCGGGCGAAGGGCGTGCCCACGGAATCACTGATGGGGAACGCTATTGTTTGCGCTACCAATCAACCAATATCCTTATTAAAGCAGAGGATCGTTGGCAGGCGGTGAGTTCGCACGTGTCAGGCGTGACGACACAATGCGACGAAAACTGAACGCCGCAAGAAACGGAGTTTCCGCTAGATGCAAACAGCATAGACTTTTGCCAGTACCCACTTAGACTAGGGCTTATGGCGCATACCAAACCCGATCTGCAACGACAAATTCAGGCCGTGCAAAAAGCCTGTCTGCTCCTGGACAGCACCACCTCGCCGCCAAGCCTAGAAGCATTGGCGGCACAGGTTGGATACAGCCCAACGCATTTTCAGCGAGTTTTTGTCAATTTGACTGGTATAAGCCCTAAGGCATATGCGGCGGGGAAGCGCTCGGACAAATTACGCACTCTGCTTCAATCCGGGCAGAGCGTGACGGACGCCATGTATGAGTCGGGTTACGGCTCGCCCAGTCGCCTGTATGAGCACAGTGATGCGCGTCTGGGGATGCGACCATCTCGATTTCAGAGCGGTGGAAGCGGCGAACGTATCCAGTTTGCCCTGGGCGTATGCAGCCTGGGAGACGTCCTGGTAGCCGCTACTCAAAAAGGAGTCTGTGCCATTGATCTGGGAGACTGCCCGGAGCAATTACTGCAGCGATTGCAAGAGCGTTTTGCTGACGCCGAACTGGTTGGCGGTGACCAGGCCTTCGAGCAGTTGGTGGCCAATATTGTGGGCATGATCGATGACGGCACCCCGTTGCCTGAGTTGCCTCTGGACATCAGAGGCACAGCTTTTCAGGAAAAAGTCTGGAGAGCGTTACGCAAGATACCCCGCGGTCAAACCGCAAGCTACACAGATATCGCCAGAGCTATAGGGAAACCGCAAGCGGTGAGAGCCGTAGCAGGTGCTTGCGCAGCCAACACCTTAGCCGTGGCCATACCCTGCCATCGCGTTGTTCGTACCGATGGCAGTTTGTCCGGCTATCGATGGGGCGTTGAACGCAAAGCTGAGCTTCTGCAGCGAGAAAGTGCGCAAGAAACGGAGTGATACCCGGTGTCTTCTACTATGGAATATAGCCATATTTCAACGGAGACATATCGTGGCTTTTACCATTCTTGGGCTTGACCCTAAGCCTTACCAACACCTATTCAAACAGCCCGATGACTACTTGGCAGAGTACGGCGCAGAACGGGTTGTAGCAGACGCCCACCCCGGATATCCAGACCGGATAGAATTGCGAGACGCCGAGCCTGGGGAGACTTTGCTGTTGCTCAACTACACTCATCAGCCGGCCAATAATCCGTATCGCGCCAGTCACGCCATATTTTTGCTGGAGTCGGGAGCGGCTCCATTTTGCGAATCGAACACGGTGCCTAAGGTGATGCAGCTCAGGGCGTTATCGCTGCGCGCCTTCGATAGGAAGCACCGGATGATCGATGCGGCCCTGATAGAGGGCAAGCAAGCGGCGCAGGAAATAAACCGACTATTGGATAATGGGGCCATCGACTATCTACACGCCCACTATGCTCTGCGAGGGTGCTTCGCAGCGAAAATCGTACGAAGCCAATAATGGCTGATGGAATCCGCAAGCTATTAGCCGTGTCCATAGTTGGGTTGCGCGTGGGAAGTATGCGTTACATAATGTAACTCATGCTTCTCATGGAGTTCATTATGCAAACCGCAGAGAATACCATCCAGGAACGTTTGCAGTCGGCGTTGCTCGTACTTGGCGCCGTTGGTATGGCAGGGATGATTGCAGAAATACTGGTCGAAGAGTTTGCAATTACCGGTACCGTCGCAACGAGTATCGGCTTGCTTACAATGTGTGGACTGATTGGATCAATGATTGTGCTGCTGCTGATAGGCAGTCGTGGCAGCGGCGATTTTCTTAAGTCACTCGTCAACGATGAGCGTAGTGACTACATCCGGAGCCGTTCCATGGCGTTTGCACTAAACGTTGTCGGAGTGTTTTGTTTGATAATGCTCGTTGCCAGTAAATTTCTCAACACATTCGAAGTCGATGAAGCGGCCGGGCTGGTCATATGGCTTGCGATGCTGGCGTCGCTTTTTCGCTATCGGCAGCTGGATGCGCAATGACGTTGAGGTTACTCAATACGCTAAAGTTGCACCGAGTGCAGGCGAACCTAACCCAGGCGCAGTTGGCTGAACAGGTGAGCGTGAGTCGAAAAAGTATTAACTCTATCGAAAACGGCCATTATGTTCCTTCCACGGAACTGGCGCTGAAACTGGCCCGAGCGCTGGACACCCAAGTAGAACAAATCTTTCAGCTGCCTTAACCCGAGTAAACCCACCTTGCATTTGAATTGATTAATGCCACCCATTAGACTGCCCCCTGCTCTCGGGGATGGGAGCAATTCAAACTAAAACAAATCATCTTAGGGGATACATGGATGGAACATAACGAAGCTGCGCCGCAGCAAGACTTTGCTGCGCAATTAATATCTGAACAACGCTTTGTACTAGCGATAGTTGCCGGCGTGATCGCAGCTATCGTTGCTGCAGTAGCATGGGCATGGATCGCTAACACGACGGGCTATGTAGTGGGCTGGGTTGCCGTGGGTGTTGGTGCATTGGTTGGATTGGCCGTGCGCGTTGCTGGCAATGGCGTAACACTGAAGTTCGGAATTGTGGCCGGAGTGCTTGGTCTGATTGCGATCGTACTGGGCAATGGCTTGCTTATTGCAATTAGCGTTGCCGAATACCTGGAAGTTGGCGTGATGGATGTAATTACGTCTCTCACCATGAGCGAATACGTGACCATGTACAAAGAGACATTCGAAGTGATGGACCTGCTGTTCATGGCGCTGGGCGTTGGTGCTGCCTTTAAATTGGCATTTCGCGACGTTGCCGCTGCCCATGCAGCATCCGCTCCGGCGGCATAACTCAGTCGATTTCGCACGAGCCGCGCGTCCTGCGCGGCTCTCTATTCCCGCACCTTGGTAATGCCACAATATTCATTAGCCGCTTTGTGTATCTCTGCCTTGCCCGTTGGCATACTCGGATTACTCTGTTACCTGGCATGGCGCTATCGGCATATGTCGCCCTGGCTGGGTCTTTTAGCGAGCTCCAAAACCCAAGAACCGCCCAATACGGGAATTGAGATTATTTGGCAGTTGCTTATCGTTTGGGCATCTGGCTACTTCTGGATCAGTCTTGATGGGATGCTAGCGGCCGAAGGTTCCGATAGCGGCATATGGAGCGATACGCTTTGGGCCGCACTATTTGGTCTGCATAGCGTAGTGATCTGGTCTATCTGGGTTAAATGGGGCCTTTGGATACTTCGGCGCAAGCGACCGCTTTATACCGTAGTGGATGGCGCAGTGTGGGGACTGTTACCTGCTGCGCTTTTGGGACCAGTATTCTGGGTCATTTCTATGGTGATCCCTGAATTGGCCGCGCCAAGTTCATTGGTGGTAGCCACGGTAGATGACGCATTCCTCCGGGGTATTGCATGGGCCCAGATTGGCGTCCTTGTATGGGTTATTGTGAATGTCACCGGCTCTATAGCTCGAGTCGCCAATACCTCGCGCTGGTACGTCCTGGCGGCCTACCTTACGTTTGGCCTTGCCTTTGCTTTGGTGATCTGGGTAGTCACCACGCTAATTGGTTTGGGGCTGAAATAAACGTTGGTTGGATGGGTTAGATCCCAAGTAAACCTCTCAAAACAAGCCCAATAGTTATTTCTGGGACGGCGAAGCGTCGATCGCAGTTGGCAGAACGTAAACTTTTCAAACAATCCAACCGTCTCGGTTGTTGGTGCTACGGGCATTGGCTAGAGTCCCGTTTTCATTTCAATCAAAACGGGAAAATTAGTGCGAAAATTCATACTCTTATGCTTTTTATGGGCCGGTACTGCTCAGGCTCAGGTAGCGCTTCAATACGATCCAACAGGGCCCCACCTTGACACGGATCCAGTGGTGCCCAGTAACGTTGTTGGAAACATTGCGGCTTCTGATCTGTCGCAAAACAATCCCGACGGCCTGGGAAATGCCGACGTTTGGCCAGTAAATGCGCCGGGTGCATTTGACCCTCAAGAATTTATTACCTTTACCGTGGCTCCAAGCAATGGACAGACCCTAAACCTGGAGAGTCTGAGCTATGACGCCCGTAGCTATGGGGACTCGAATATTACTCTGAGACTGCGCTCTAGCTTGGATGGGTTTGCGTCCGATCTTGCAACAGCCAATAGCACTGCTAATGGATTTCGGGATTGGAATGCTACTTTCGATCTAACTGGCCTGCCTCGAAACTACCCGCAAGAAATTGAGCTTAGAATTTACCCCGACAACGCCGGTCCTGCCGCAGACTTTGTGGATCTGCGTAGCACCGCGGCCGGGGGCGGTGGTCTGCAACTCCTGGGCTCAGCGCAACCCTTTTCTGTACCAAGCCTCAGTAGCTGGGGTCTTTGGCTGATGTCACTAAGCATACTGGCCATAGGTTTTGTCGCGCTGCGCAGAACCCTCTGAGGATAACTAATCTCTCAACCCGACTGCCCTGGCGGTAATGGTTTTTGCCAATCCCGCCAGGGCATTGCTTTTCCATCTCACGCTTGGGCACGCGAGCATTCGCACATTTCGCCTGATGTTAAAAGCAGACTATCACCAAAGCGGGTGCGCAGTTGATCATGATGGTCTTGTTCAGCCACTGAATCATGAGTGCCGTTTACATGATTCAGCGGGATGATCTAATTGAGTAATTGCTGTCAAGTTGGCGCACAGATATTCCATCTTGTTGAGAACAAATCGGCGTGGCTATTAAAGCGTGGTCAAAGTCTCACATAAAGCGCTGCTCAATAGCGGTATCAGCGCAATAGCACCAGATGGGCCGCCATCGGAAAACGTGTAGTTCAAGTTTGCACTGGTACAACTTTCGAAAAGTATCTCGGCGCTGCCCACAGGTTCGGTATTGGTCGTTGAGGCCGCATCAAACAAGCCTCCGGTCGTTTCAAAGATCTGAAGGTCTGCCTGGTTGTCCGCATAGGTGCCCTGGAGCGTAAACCAACGATGGATGGAATCTTCTCCTTGACTATCCGCCATGGGAAAAGTAAACCCCGCTGCAAAGAATGTATTGGTGGACGGAATGACATCAAAAAGAAAACCCTGACCCGGATTTGCTGCTTCAAACCAGCCGCCGCTCATACCGAAATTGATGTCGATACTGGGCGTCTCATTCAGTATCACTACCCGCAGACGGTTAGGCGTCAGAGGGTAGGTTCCGGTAAGACCATTACCGGCTAAGGATTCCGATTCGTTGATATAGAGCCGCCGACCATCAGCGCTGATATCAATGCCGTTGGGCATCTGGAAGCTGGCCTGCTCGGCGAGTCCATCGTTGTGTCCTCGTGTACTGTCGCCAGCTATTACCCGAATCGTACCGTCCAGCTCCACTTCGTATACGTTTCCGGTGGCGTTGGAAACGGTATACAGCTTGCCATTGCCGTAGGTAACGTGACCGTTTCCGCCCGAGCTGCGAAACACGCCAGGGGGTGTGGATGCCAGAAAAGACACGTTGCCCTGTGGGTCGATCTTGGAAATGGCTCCGTTATTGAAGTTGACCGCATACAGATTATCCGCTTCGTCAGAGGTCAAGCCATTGGGGCAGGACATGGGTGCGCCGCTGGCAAACACCGAAACCGAACGATCAGGCGTTATTCGATAGATACGATTCTCGCTGCAAGAGTTTGCGTATAAGTTTCCCGCAGAATCGAATGCCAGCCCGATCGTGCCGCCAGTGATGCCCGTGGCATAGATTTCTGTGGAGCCGTCGGGTGAGATCTTAAAAACTGCCGCATCACGAATACTCGACTGATACAGATTGCCTTCGTTGTCGAAGACGTTTCCAGAGGCACCGTTGAATCCTGAAGCAAAGCTGCTGACTTCGCCGTCCAACGTTATGCGAGTGACCGTACTCCCGGTAGAGTCGTTCAGGCTCGAACCGTAATTGCCGACATATATGGCACCATCCGGTCCCACGGAAACATCGCCGCTGGCGTTAAAGTCCGTGGCGAGGGTTTCCACCGTAACCTGCGAGAAAACTGTGCAGGGCAAGATCAACCACAGCAGCGCCAGATGCCACTGTCTATCCATTTGATTACTCAACATCGAACACCTCCAGCGCCTGATCGAAGATTACGGCGTCGGGAAATAGACTGGCTACCTGACTCGACTCGCTGTTAACTAAACTACCTTGAAAATGCAGTGCCACCACACGAGAGTCTGGAAAGAACTGCCGGACTAAATCTCGGTTTTCCGCGCTTATCAGCGTATTGAACGTTGGCAAGATAATTACGTCAGGGGGCGATCCTGTGGCATCTAGAATGGCCTGAAAGTTGTTGCTGGCGTAATCGATATCTCCGCAGTGGACTATCCGCTTGCCGCCAATTTCGACTTGGAAGGCGTAATTCTCAACACCGGAGAAATCGTTGCCAAACTGATCGAAGTGTCTTGTGCTGATCGCCGTTAGTGTGACGCTGTCGCTGCTCGTTGAATCCGCTGCAAACCGTTGGGGTGTGAGATTGACTAACCGATCCGTCGGGAATGCGCCGCGGGCTGAAGCGGTAAACCAGCCTTGAGCAACAGACTGGTTACCAAAGAACGCGTTGATTTGAGTAGGCGAAATATGATCACCGTGATTATGGGTGGCAGCTACAAACAGCGCTTTATCGTACGGGGGGACGGCACTGGTTAGATCGTTAGCGGCGCTGTTGGGCAGGCCCACCCAACCCTGCCGGTTGGCAAAAGCATCAATCAACACCCCTGCGTCTTCATCGGCGATAAATACACCGGCATTGCCCAAGTAGGTGATGCTTACTTTGGATGCGGGAGCCGTCAAGTCACCGCAAAGGACGTCTGGTGCCAACCGGCTAATGGAAAACTCTCCGGACGGACCATCATCAGAGAATTGATAGGCGACCAAACCATCAGTGCAGCTGGAAAAACTGATGGAAAAGGTGCCTACGGCGTTGGTGTCTGCTGTGCTTGCCGCGTCAAATATACCGCCGCTGGTTTCCGAGAGCGTTAGTTCTGCACTGTTCCCTGAGTAGTTGCCTTGTGCGGTTAGCCAGCGGTGCGATTCGGAACCGTCGATAGTGGCAGCGTCCGTTGTGTAAGTAAACCACGCCACAAAAATAAAACCGATGCTTTCATCGACATCGATCAGTATGCCCTGACCGGGCGTTTCCGGGTTGAGCCACGAGCCGTCCAGTCCTTCGTTGATGGCTTGCTGAGCCCACGCCTGACTGGCAAAGAAAAGGACGCAGACGTTTGCGGTTAGGACAGTTAACTTCCGAGGAGGACTTGGCATGTTCAATGGAAAACGCTCCTTGAGGATGAATGTTCAGTGCGCATGATCCAAACAGAAATGGTTCCATTCCGTTATCTGGCTACTTGCTGACTTGGGCAGAATCGGATCGCGATACTTAGCGTCCAGCGCATCCAACGCACCCTGCAAAAATTCACGTGAGTAAAAACGACCCTGAGTTATCACGGCGTAGGGCCGCTTTAGGTGCGAGGTCGATTCCAGGGGGGCGTTCTCTAGAATGATCAAGTCTGCTATCTGGTCTTCGACCACGGTCCCCCAGGAGACGTCCAGCTGCAGCGATTCGCTTATGTAGCGTGCAGGGTTTGTTGATGCGGCAGCGTAGGCTGCGAACGGATCTAGCCCAATTTCTGTATAGATGCGCAGATTCTCATGCACGGAAAATCCAGATATCACGCCAATATGACCGGGCGAATCTGTGCCAAGAATGACGGGCACACCCGCATCGCTGAAATACCGCACCATCTTCTTAAAATAGGCCAGTCGATCGTCTAGCTGGCCGGGGAAAGATCCAGGGGGTTGCAGCGTGCTGCTGTTAAAAAAATTGCGCCAGCCATTCTCGGCAAAGGACGTGGGTTGATACAGCACGCCCTCGCGACTGGCAAACTCAGCAAAGGCGGCTTCATTGCCACCAAAGTTGGCAGCAAAAGATTCAGATGCGGTGAGGGTATCGGTGAGAAACACGCCGTGCTCCAACATCAGCGCTGCGGCCTGCGGCAGCAGATCATCGTTGGGCTGGTTTTGGAACAAGGTGAAATAGATCTCTGCGACGTGGGCGATCATATCCTGGCCAGCATCAAGGGACGCTGCCATCGTCATGGTTTTTGGGATATGGCCATTCACCGGCATGCCCAGTCGTTCACCCTCCTGTATGAACTGGCTAACGACTGATGGACTTAGCCCGTTATAAAGTTTCAGGAACTGATAGCCGTCCGCTTGTGCTTGTTCCGCAAATACGGTGGCCTGTCCTGGCGTAGAAACGGTCAGATTGGCGGCCCGGTTGTCACTGGTCCCGTATGCCGCTGCGCCGGCCAAAACTCTGGGCCCGATGCGCGAACCGTTGGCAAAAATATTGTTTGTGCCGGGCAGATTCTGCGTACCAGAATCTCCCATGTTGAGCACCGTAGTCACCCCATTGGCGACAAACAGCGTGCCAGCTTCCAACATAGGTATTTGGCCACCAAAGGTAAAATGCGTATGCATGTCGTGCAGGCCAGGACCCATAAAAAGTCCACTGCCATCAATGCGAATAGCGCCCTCTGGTATGGCTACCGCCCCGTATTCGCCAATAGCCTGAATCAGACCGTCCGCAACGACCAGCGTTTGATGCTCTAACACCAGATCTGGGTCGGTCATGGGAACAATATTTATATTGGTGATGGCCAGGATTTCGTCTGGCTCAATGCGCTCGGGTACCGGAATGAGCCCAGGCTGGGGATCGGACAAAGGCACCAACGGTGACAAACCTCGGTTCCAGTTCCCCGCGCCTAGCGCGTAGCGCATGGTCATTTCAACCTGACCCTTTGGAAAGCCTCGTTCCACCTGCAGCTGATGGCTGATCTCTCCGGCAGCGACCGCACTAAGCGGTTCGGGCTCGCAGGTTCGGCAATAGCCCCTGAAGTTATCCAGCAGGATGGTTGCATCAGGACCGCCAGCCCCGCTGCCTAGCGCCCAGCGAGCAGCGCCTTGGTCGTCGTAATAGAAAAGAACTTGAACCTCGACGTCACCTTCGGTCCGGCGCTCAAAATCCAGGCTTAAACCCCAGCCGGCGTCTTCCGGCCCAGCAAACCAAAGGCCAGTGTAGTCCTGCGGAGGCGGAGATGATTTGTCCAGCAACGACTGGACACACCAAGTTGCGGATTCTCCGTCTAGCTCCCAGACAAAAGACATGCTGGTTGATTGATTCGCAGCACAGCTGTCGCGGTAATCTATCTGCACCGTACCAGCGGTCCGCACAGCCTGCTGTCGTGGGAATCTGTCAGCCTGGTAGTCAAAGACGGCTAACTCACCCACAAGTAACCCGGGTTCAGCTTCTTCCAGCACGCCCAACATCCACTCTGGCTGGCCAGCAGAATCGTAGGTGTAGAAAACCATAGTCCACTGTTGCCCAATGCGCTGTAGATCGAGGCCATGTCCGCTATGTAGTGGATCGAAATACAATCCCGAGCGAGGAGCGTCTGTCGCGGCTTCTGCTCGAAGCGCGAAAGGCGCGAGTAAGCAAGAGCCGATGGCGATGCACGCCACCCACCGGTTAAGGTTGTTTCTCATACTGGCTAAAGGGTTGAATGGCAGCACGTAAGCACGTCCGTGGAAACTGCCAATACCGTTACACTGCGCTAATGGAATGGCAATGAAATTGCCCTGAGATAAAGCTTAAAAATACCTAAACAGCATTAAAATCAGAGCGTTGGGGTAATAAAAAAGCAGATAATGCATCGCAGCATATCAAGCCGTCTGCATTGGAGCGGAACTGTATTGGAGCCCGACTTGAGAGGGATTGGGCCAACCAGGCGAACTGCAGCTCGCCCAGTAGCCGTCTGGAACACGCAGAGCGCACTGGTAGCGATCAATTCAGTGAGCGCTTTTCGCCTGGTGTTATAAACAGGTTGTCGCCGAACCGGGCGCGCCACTTTTCTGGTTCTTCCTGCGCTGCCACCGGGACATGAACGCCAATGACATCGTCGGGTTTAATGACGGTATCAAGAATAGACTGCCCCGTCGGCGCCCCAAAAAACCAAAATGGTATCAATGCCAAGCCGCCTGGACGCGATGCGAAGTGGTCCGCAACCGGACTAAAGTCCGCAGGATTCGGTTCCGCATCACCCAAATGAAATACGTGGGTTTGTTCGTCAAAAGCGACTCGCCAGACCACGTTCTGAACGCTGTGTCTGGATTTCTCGCCTGAGTGGGGTATTGCTACAACGTCGATCTGCAGATCGTTTTCTGAGAATTGCATCGCCGCGTCACCGGGTTTGAGATCCACACCTACTACGCGTTCCATCAGAGGGTCGTCCGTTCCGACCAACTCCCCGATCGCGGTTTCTACCTGCTGCGTGCCATAAAGCTTGATTTTGGGGTGGGCACGTAAGAAGGCCACCGCAGGTTCCGCGCTGAAGTGATCCCAATGCACATGAGATACAAATACCGCCTCCAGATTATCGTAAGGAGCATTCCCTTGGTCCAGGGCTGTGCTTACTTCGTCTGGCACATGCGCATAAGGTCCTTCTGCCGGGGCGAACAAAGAGTCAAATACCACTTTGCTGTCGCCATGGCTGACCATAACGCCCGCGTTGGCGATATAGGTTGCGTCGGACTGCACATCATGTGCAAACGCAATTGAGTTGGATATTGCATGAGCTAGTAAAAGAGCCAGCAGCACTTGTCGAACCATCGTTATGGTGCCTCCGCAACGGGCGGCAGCTTGTCCAATAATGTCTTGGTCCAGTCATTATCGGGGTCTATCTCAAGGGCCTTCTTATAGCTAGATCTTGCCTCTTCCACATTGCCAGCAGCTTTAAGGATGTCCCCCTGGATCTGATAGGTACGTACCGACTCCGGATTGAACTCGGCGTTGACTTCTAGCAACCTCAGCGCAGCCTCGTAGTCCTGGTACTTCGCTGCCAAATTCTCAGCCAGTTTGTTCAGAGGCTGTGGGCTGAAGTCAAACACATAACCGCCATAGTAATCGTCGCGCAACGCACGATACTGTGCCAGTGCAGCGTCCATTCCATGGGTGTTGTAAGAGTTAGCCACAATGTCTTCAATAAACTTGGGTTCACTGGCACCACGATGACAGGTTGCGCAGGTTACCGGTTCAGCATTCTCAATGGTCTTACCTAAAAAGCCATTAATCTGATTGACCAGCTTCATCATTTCCCGGGCGATCTCTTTGTTGTCGCTTTCATCACGAGCAAAGTCGAAGCGGGTCTCGCCGTCTACTTCTTCGGAATAGTGACACCCCCCGCATCGCATCCCCAATCCGTCTTTCATGGCGTGCATGGTCGCGCGCAGATCCATGGGCGCAATATCCTCGGGCAATACCTTAAGGTTCTCCGGCTCGTCCCACACTCCGGCGGACCCGACGCTTGCGGCCATCATAAGCAGGATGAAAGCCAAGGACTTGAGATACAGCATAGAAGTGGTCTCCATAAAATTCAGGGGCATTGTGCCAGTTTTGGAAATCGTTGGCGTGTGTGTTCTTGCGAGTTTGCTGGGTGCCATCATAAGTGCGGAACTACGAGACGCCACCTTTTCGAACAAGAAGTCGTAGAACCAAATGTACGCCGATCCATACCAGGATGAATTCCCAAAACCCGATTAGAAAGGCAACCGGTGTCAACAAACTTCCAATCAACGGAACAGCATAACCGTAGATTCGGTCGCCAATATCAAGCCCAAACAAGAAGCAGGGGTTTGTGTGAGCGGCACTCAAATCGCAACCCAGTGCGTTGCTAGCCCAGAACACAAAGTAAGTACTAAGGATAGGGGTAGCCAACAACGCAAATAAGCTGACGCCTATGTAAAGATGCCAACGGAGCATTTGTTTGACGTACTCTCGTTTCACCGAGGCAGTTTAAGTACGCGGTTGAAAGCCGCACACAAGGCGAATTCGCTAACCATCTTCTCCATCAACGATTTCTAAGAACTCAGCGGGCACATGTTCGGTAAGCCAAACGCCATTTTCCGATAAATAGAAAAGATGACCAGCTTGAGCCATCTTTCCTGAGCTAACCTTTAGAATGACGGGTCTTCCACGCCGCGCGCCTACCGCACGGGCAGTCGCAACATCTCTTGATAGATGTACGTGCTGTCGTTTTCCAGGGACTAATCCATTAGCGTAGATGGAATCCAAGAAGCGTTCCACCGTACCGTGATAAAGCGATGTGGGCGGTCGCGCTTCAGTCAGTGCCAAATCGACAGAGATGGAGTGACCTTGGTTGGCTCGGATGCGCAAGCCATCATCGCTTATGGCGAATCGCTGCTTGTCATTGTCCTGCACGACCTTTTCCAGGACGTCGCGATCCAGTTTTTGACCGTGACGGTTTGCAGCCTGAATTAATGTATCAATATCAACCCAGCCACCGGTGTCTAACTGAATTCCTATGGTCTGCGGTTTGTGGCGCAAAATAAGACTGAGATATTTGCTGATTCTTGTAGACATGCAATCGGTTGAATTATCTTTACTCACGATACGGCCCTTGTATTGGCCGGTCCTTAGTCCGCCTCACTGGTAGCCAAGCGCCCAACTTTTGCGGCAAACGCTAACTCCAGGAACGCTTCATCCTCGCTGGGGTGGATGAGGGTGCGGCGCTTTACTCCATCTGCCGCGGCAAGTGCCGCCACACGCCCCTGGCCCAAAAACATGGTGTCGGGCTGACATTCGGCGATGGCATCTTGATAGGCCTCGCTGGCAGGGATGATTTGCCAGCCTTTGTCTCGAAGCGCGTAAACCAGGTCATCTACAAACAACGCCGCCAGATCATTTTCGTGCAACAACAGGACATGTTTTGGTCTATAGCTAAGATGTTCTACCGCCATGGCATCGTAGAACTCGGCAGCGGATACCAGGGTTTCGACGTAAAAATCGGCCATTGCTTCTAGTTCAAATTCTGCGCCGGACTTCTTCAGCCGACTGGCCAGTGCCTCGATATACCAGTCGTAGTTGTCGATCGTCACGTAACCATTGCGCAAGCCCAGTTCGGTTAAGCCAGCGCGAACCGCGTCGCGTTGTTCAGCGTCTTTTCCTTCATTCAAAAACGGAAACCGAAACAGGGGCAGCACATTGTCAAAGTCTTCCAGCAGTTCTTGGGCTTTGGATACGTCAGCAAGGTAGTCCTTAGCTGAACTGTTACGCAGCCACTGGTGCGAGTGCGAATGATTGGCAAGGCTGTGACCCGCATCGGTATAGCGCTGCAGACGGTCATGACCCTGGTATTTATTGATGTGATTGGTGGTTACGAAAAACAGCGCCTCATCGACCCCAGCCACACGCAGGCTATTAATTAGGGCGTCGGTCCTGTCTTTTCCGCTATAAAATGCGCCGTCTCCCCGAGGTGCGTCGTCAAACGTCAATGCAATTTGCTTAGGCTGTACTTTATCGACTGGCAGGTTGCATTGTGCAAAGCTCCAGATTGGCAGGATAACCAGAACCAGGACGGCGAATTTCTTCAAGAGTTTCATAGAACAGTTCGTATTGATGTGGGGTCATCTACGGAAATTGTAGGGCGATTGGTATTGTAAGTGGAAAGTCTGCATGGAAAAAATCAAAACGAGCATTGAGCGCGTAGATAACATGATATGGAAAACAGAACGGGACCGGCTGCAAACACTGGTCCCGTGGCGTGAGTCAACAATCCGGTGGTTGGGCATTCTGCTGTTTTTCGTGTGGTTTTACGTTGCTGGCCGTACTGGATTCGCCAGTGTGGGATCGCTTCTTTTGTTGGGATTAGTATTTCTATTCGGGATGGCTTTGCAGGAGAATCGTTTGCGCGTTGCCGGGAAGAAGATTGTCCAGCTCACTTGACTGCTCGACCTTGAGTTACAGTGCGGCAAGATCTCACAAATTGAAAGGGCTCAGAATGCCGCAGAAAAAAGTCAAGAAAGATCCCTACGAACGGCTCTACTGGAAACGGGAATTTGAAAAGCTGTCGAAAATCAAAAGGCTGCCCAAGATAGTTGGCGCTTTGTTTGGGGTGGCTCCGTGTATGATCATCCTAGCCGCCGAATTTTCCGGCGTTGACTTGTCCAATTATGCTTGGGTTTTGGTGCTGTTTGTCCTCGCCTTTATCGCTTATCAGGCACATGTATTGGAGGTGACAGAGAAGAGAACCGAAGTACTACTGGCAATGACCAGATTACTCCACGACCATATCTTTGAGGCGGATTCTGTAGTGCGTAAAGAAAAGGATGATGTGTCGCATTCGGATGCGCGCTCCGACTAGTGCAAATCCTCCAGACGATCTTCGCCGCGAATTTTGACGGTGGCGCCGGTGGGTTCGTCTTTCTCATTGAAGTGAACGGTAACTTTGCGGCTATTCATGATGCCCCGGACAGCCTCGGTGCTTATGGGTAAGTCGGCAGCTACGTCTTCGGGCTTGACCAATCCTACTTGTTTTCGGCGCTCCTTACCCCTGAACCGCCGCAGGTTATATGCAGACCACAACATAAAAGCGGTGGCCAAACTCGCAATCCACAATCCGTAGTCTCGCAGCGTGCGCAGGTATTCTAATTCTGTCTCGCCGGGAATTGCGGTTCGGGCCAGATCAAATCCAATCAGCCACGCTACCAGTGTCACCAACGGCAACCAAAGATAGATCCAGAGCGCCCAGGCCAGTACCGTAAACAGCCGAAATCCCCACCGCTGGCGTCGCGTTTGTCGGTCCGGCCGTACGATCAACGGGAACGCGTTATCCATCGGTGATCCCTCGATCAGGGCTGACCCACGTCGCGCGTTTCCCCCGTGGTTTGGAGATTGCTTTGGGAACTGCCGCCACGCTGGTCAACATGGAAAGAATCCAATAGGCAAGTGGATACCAGATCATCCAGTAGTAGTGGCGCCCGCGGCCCTGTTCGAAGCGCGAGTCTATGATCATGGAAACGGCAATCTGCAGCAGACAAGTCATACCCAAAACGACGCCGTGCCACTGAGGTATCAGCGTATCAACCTGTAGCCCAGTGGGCAGCTGCACGAGCTGTCCGACGATCCAGGCCAGGATGATAAAAACCATGGCGTATGCCCAGGCTACACTCAGAAGATACTCGGCAAGCACGCCCCACATGCGGCGCTGGCGCCATCGCAGCAACTTAAATCCGTAACGACGAATAACTTCCACACCACCTTGCGCCCATCGTAAGCGCTGTTTCCAAAGTCCTCTAAGCTTTTCCGGCATGAGAATTCCGCACAGCGCATTGGGTTCGTAGCGCACTGACCAACCGTCCATTTGCAGGCGCCAGGTCACATCAATGTCTTCGGTCACCATATCGTTGGCCCAGTAACCCACGCGGTGTAGTGCGGTCTTGCGAAAGGCAACGATTACTCCGGACACGGTGAAGATCTTGCCGTAGATGCGCTGCGCCCGCTTAATCAAACCAATAATGGATGAGAATTCACCTACCTGAATCTTCCCCAACAAAGTGGAGCGGTTGCGAATACGTGGGTTGCCCGTGACGGCACCAACCCGTGGCCCAAACATAAAATGTGGAACCATCCAGCGCAGTGCGTGTTGCTCCAACAGCGCATCGCCGTCTATACAGACGAGAACCTCATAACGTGCTGCCAGTGCGCCCATGCGTAGCGCAACGGCCTTGCCCTGATTAGACTCCAAATGAATGACGCGGAGCTGTGGATTCTGAGCCACTAATTCGTCCAGCAGTTCGGATGTGTTGTCAGTGCTGCCATCGTCGATGGCAATCACCTCAAAATCGGGATAGTCAGAAGCCAGTGCCCAGCCAATGGTTGCCTTCACATTATCCGACTCGTTGCGACACGGAATCAGAATAGATACCGGCGGATAGGATTCCAGTTCTGGGGGTTCATCCACTTTCTCTTCGCCGCGTTTTTCCCAATGGAAAAAGTAAATCAGACCGCCAGTCATCCAGATAAAGGACATAAACAACGGATAGAAAAACGCAAACTGCAGCAGCCAGGCCATTTATGGGAGCTCCCAGCTTGCATAGGCAGAGAATCCGAGCCGATCTTCGTCTGCACCGTCGTAGGGTCGGCGTCGCCACGTGATACCGTAGCCCAGTTCTGCACGAGGTGCCCAGCGCCAGCGGTGGCCGTACTCCACACCAATCACGGAGCCGGTGTCAAAGTCGTCCTGTTGATAGCGGCCGGCGACCATTCCAGCATATTGGTAAAATGCAGATTCGTAGCGACGCCAGCTGAGGAAGTCCGCGCGCAAACTATAGTCCAGGCTGTCGTCTTTGACTGGACTAAAATAGGGACGATTGGTTCTTGAACTTCCGGAGTGATACAAACTAATCGTTCCGTTCACGCGCCAGCGCGCGTCCTCCAGCCAGGTATGTTGATAAGACAATCCAATGCTGTCGCGATCGTTTTCGTCGCTCAATTCCAGTTGTTCGCCGTACAGTCGAAACCGGTGTCCATAACGGGGCGTATATGCGAGGGTTGCCGCAGTGGCAACGGCACCGATACCCAGCGCACGGGCTCGTAGCGGCACATCCCACGCCGCTGTCGTGTGACTGACGGAGGCGGACCAACTGTCACTCAGTCGGTAATCGAAGCTGACGAATAAGCCAGAATCGTCGGTGGAATTCAGGTGATTGCCATGGGCATATCCCAACTCAATGGCTAGCGCTCTGTCGACAAAACTTACGCCGATAAGCGACTGCCCAAAGTCCAGTTCCTGCGCAGGGATCTCTACGGATTGATCACGATAGCCTGCAAAGATTCGCCAGTGATTGGCCAGCAAGCGCGAGTGCGCTATAACGCTGGCGGACTGATCCTCGGCTCCCAAAGGGCTGTTTACCGCGTCACTATCACCATAGGAAAAGTCGGTTGCGATTCGCCATCCGCGGTCCAGCGCCAGACTGCGTAAAGTCTTGATGGCTTGGGCGTCATCAGCGTACAAGTTGGTCAGGCGATCGGCCTCTTGCGCAGCTCTTGTATAATTTCGAGTGCCCACGCTGCCCGAGACCAAGCCAGTCAAACCAGCAATGGAACCGCGGTGTAAATCTGCTGCCCGTTCAAAGCTGTGCAATGCCTGTTGAGGACGATCTTGCCAGCGCAGCAGCGTGCCACGCAACGCCAGGAAATCTTCCCGATTCCCCCAATTTGGCTCCAGTTGTTCCAGCACGGCAAGGGCCTGGGCAGTTTGATTGGCAAAGCCCAAACCTCGGGCTTGCATCATCTTCCACAGATAATAGCGCTCGGATGATTGCGACTGATCGGTGGCCCGGTTAGCAGCAAACAATATTGCTTCATCAATCTGCTCGATTTCTACCAGGCCGTAGAACACACCGACAGCATAGTCATCGTTATCAGTATCTAATGAAAGCGCGGACCGATACGCTTCCAGCGCCAGCTGTGGTTTGCGTGCAGACAACAGAGCCGCGCCCCCTGCGTCGTGCTCATACTCCCGTAACTCGGTGTATTGTTCGCGCATGGCAAGATACAGGTCGCCAGCTTCCTGGTATCGACGAAGGGCATAGAGGACCAGAATCTTGTCGCCGTTTAGCTGACGCGATAGATCCCCGCTTACGACAGACTGAAGCTTGTCGATTTCTACGAGTATGGTTTGCGCCAACGCATCACGTGCCGCGGGGTCAAGTTCACCACGCTGCAGCGACCGTATGGCATTGGCCAGCGCATCGGCACGTTCTCGTTGTATCTGGACGTTCTGTGGCTGCGCTTCTAAACGCTGCAGTTCGTCGCGCAAAAACTGCCGAACGGGTGCATCATCACCCGACGCAAAACAAAGTGAAACGCTGCCGAGCAACCAGCAAACGCAACATACATTACGCCAGAAGAACACGGCGTCCGGCATATCGAATTGATCCTTTAACAACAGCCCCGGGGCAGGCGGGATTATGCGACTTTCCACATAGTACGCAACAACAGTTTGCAATCTATTACGTTCACAAAATGCAAAGGCTTGCACGCGGCGTTATCTTTGTGGCGATTCTCAAAAGGAGGACGTTCGAATTGCAAGATATAGCTGGTCCGACGGCGCCCAGGCTCATGTCTGAACTGCCCACCTGCTTCGCGCAGATGAGACACTCAACGACGCGCTTTTGCTACCCAGTGCGGTACCATTCCCCGCATAAATCAATAACAAGCGGTTGTCACTTTCCATGAATGCCACTTTGGACCCGGCTCCTCGCGAACCGGTCGAATATCGTTTTGGCGAGTTTTGCCTGCTGCTGCCAGAGCAGATTCTGCAGTATCGTGGCGAGCGCGTGGAAAACGTGCAGCAGCAGACCATCGCGGTCATCAGCCACTTGGTTCGCAATGCAGGCCGCACAGTTGGCAAGAACGAACTCATAGATGCGGTGTGGGAGCACAGCCACCTTACCGACTCCGCCGTGGCCCGAGCGATCCTCAAGGCGCGCCAAGCGCTGGGAGATGATGGTCAGTCTCAATCCATGATCCGGACCATCCACGGTCAGGGTTTTCAGTTTGTTGCGCCAGTCAGCGAAAAAAAACGTGATGCCACATCAGCCCGCCCGAGCCGTTGGAAATGGGTTCTTGCCATCGCTGTCTTGTTGGTTGTTGCGGCCGGCTGGCTGCTCTGGAATCCGATTGATATCAAAGCAGACAAGGACACCTCTAACAATGTTCAAGCAGCACCTTTGGCGGGTACCAGTTTTGCCATTGATAGCTTTGTAAATCGCACTGGTGAATCAGGCCATGATTGGTTCGAACATGGAGGAAGAGACGGTGTTGGGCAAATGCTCAACGATGTCTATGGCGCTTCGTGGCAAACCGTTCCAGAAGATGAGGCACCGCGCAGCACCGTAGAGAAGCAGCGCTACATTGGGGCGGATTATTTGCTGCAAGGCGAATATACGTCGGACGTGCAAGGTTACCGCTTTATCTATTCACTAACGCCTGCCGGAGGAGAGTCCATCGCCGGCACCATCGAAAAACCCGAGCTGCCACTGTTACTGCGAGCAGTAACGGAAGCTGTGGTTGGTCATGTCAGTGGTGATCAGGCTGTGCAGGTAGCGCTGCCAAAACGCTATAGCGACCCGCTGGTGGCGGAGCTTTATGCCCGGGCAAGAGAGGCTTATTACCAGGACGATCACGTAGCAACCGAGCAATTTCTGGAGGCCGCAGTGGAAATTGAACCCGGTGACTCGGAGCTTGATTTCCGGCTGGTGGAGGCGCGAGCAGCACAGCAAACCTATAGCGATGGCCTGACTCTATATCTTGAGTTTCTAGAGACCCACAATCTAACTTCCAATCCCGGTTTGCACATACGCGCGCTGGAAGCTGCGGGGACTACCGCGTGGCATGCTGGAGACATTTCCAAAGCCTACGAGCTCTTGAGCCGGGCCAAGTCAATGCTGAATGAAACCAACGATCGATTCGCAGAGGGTCGTGTCCTTTTGAGTTTATCCATGACCAATCTTTCTCTGGGTAATGCGTCACAGGCGTGGCAAGAAGGTCAGTTGGCGCTAAGGCGCTTTGAACAGGCCGGAGACATTTATCATGTGGCAGAGGCGCTCACCAATCTGGGTTATGCAGCAGATGATTATGGGCAACTGGCGCAAGCACAAACGTTTCATCAACAGGCGCTCAAGATGCGTAAGGACGCAGGTTTGGCAAGCGCAGTGGCCGCTTCTGAGTATGCTTTGGGTCGGGTGGAGCGGCGCATGGGTAACTTTGACCAGGCAATAGCATTGGTGGAATCGGCTTTGGAGACTTTTCGCAACCTGGAGCGCGATTTGTTTGTGTTCGATTGTCTGGAAGAGCTTGCCGTGATCTATATAGAAAAGGGGGAATTTGACCGGGCTTATCAGATGTTGGAACAGTCGCGAGCGGTGGCGCGCGCGGCTGACGATGCGCTGGGGTTGGCCTGGGCGGACGAGATAGAAGGTCGCGGCCGGGCGGGTCAGGAGCAGTGGGATCAAGCAGTTGCTTTGCTGAAAAAATCTGAAGCGGAACAGATAGAACTGGGGGAGAAAAAAGAGGCAGCCCTGGCGGCAGCCTGGTTGGTAGTTGCGCTCGCCAGCAATGGTGAGCCGGGAGTCGCTTTATCGAAATGGCAAGAGTACGAAGAATTAAGAGACCAACTACCTACGGATTTTCGCATCGCACTGTCCTGGTCGAGAGCGAGCATTGCCATGCACTCAGACATTGATAACGCCGGCACATGGTTCGAGCAGTCTTTGGAGTTGGCCAGACAGGTTGGTGCAAAAGACAGAGAAGCTCGCATCGCCGCGGACTACGCGACGTTCTTGCATGACAACAACGGTAGTACCGAAACCATTGAGGTGTTGCAACAAACTGTGATGAGTTGGAGCGCCGAGTCTGCGATAGCGCGACAACTAACAGCGAAGCTCAGCGCGCAGTGATTTTTTCTAGAGAAAAGGCTGCGGACGTTCTCACATCCGCAGCCTGCTGACTCCCAGTGTTGCACACTTATGGAGCTATGGGCTCGGACCGATGGGCTCGGACCGAAGGGCTTGTTCATTCAAACCCGTTCGCAAAGATCACCGGAGAGTCAGAAAACATTGCACTGGTCGTCTTAGCTTCGTCCAGGAACAAGGAGCAAACCTGTTGCCCGGCACATGCGCCAGTCCAACCAATGAAGAACGACCCGTTGTCCGGTGTTGCTGTGAGCGTGATAGTTTGGCCACCGTCGAACGCCGCGCTGCAAGACTCCGTGCAATCCAGACCTTCCGGCGAGCTTTCCACACGACCCGACCCGCTTCCAGTCAGAGAAACGGAAACTGAGATATCAGCGGGTTCAATCAATGCGACCACGCTGCGCGCCTGGTCCATGGTGACCTCGCAACTACCCGTACCAGAACAGTCCCCGCTCCAGCCGGAGAACTGCATACCCGGATCGAGCATTGGCGTAAGCGTAACCAGGGTGCCAGTGGCAAAACTGGTGGTGCAGGTGGTTTCCGGGCAGTCTATTCCAGCCGGGTTACTTTGCACGCTCCCGGTACCGCCGCCGTTGAGCGCGACCGTCAAATCAAAACCTATCTGACTGAAGGTCGCCGCTGCGGTTTTGTCCGAACCCATGAGCTGATCGCAAGTGGTGCCAACCGCACCGGCGCAGTCGCCACTCCAGCCGTCAAACTGCCAACCCGATTCTGGGGTTGCGGTGTAGGTGACTACGGTCCCGTCGCGGTAGGTACCAACGCAGTCGTTGGCGGGACAGTCCACCAGACCCTCATCGCCGGTAACGCTGCCCATACCAGTGACCGACATCGTCATGGTGCGCATAAAGTCGAACTCAGCACCGACCGTTCTCGCCTGACTCATTACTACGTTGCATGCGCCGGTGCCAGTACAGTCGTCAGACCAGCCAAAAAACTGTGCTCCTTGGGCCGCTACGGCGCTTAAAGCAACAGATGTATCGGTGGTGAAATCTTCGGTACAGTCGCCCGGGCAATCCACGCCAATGGGACTGCTGGTAACCGATCCGGGTCCACTTACCGCAACATCCAAGGTCTGTACCAGCGCAGAGAACGTGGCGGTAACAGACTTGTTCTCAGTCATGCTCAATACACAGCTACCGGTTCCGGTACAGTCACCCGACCAACCATCAAAAGCGACATTTGCGTCTGGTGTGGCGCTTAGTGTCACGCTGGTATTCTCTTCGAATGACGAGGTGCAATTTGGGTCACAGCTAATGCCACTGGGGGCACTGCTCACAGTGCCCGAGCCGTCACCAGCTAAAGTCACCGCGACTTCGAAGGTGGGAGCGGGTTGAAACTCAGCAGTTACGCTACGGTTGGAGAGCAACGCCAGATTACAATCGTTCTGGCCCAGGCAATCACCGGTCCACGCCACAAAAACACTGCCAGGGTCTGGGGTCGCTGTGAGCGTGACCATGTCGCCTAATGCATTGGAAAAAGGGGCAACACAGTCACTCCCGCAATCGATACCAGCACGATCACTGGTGACGGTGCCAGAACCCGCGCCGATGGTGCTGACGGTAACGGTCACACCAGACTTTTCGTTTGCGCCCGGATCACAGTCCGCATTGGTCAGCGGGTTACCCTGCAGTGGTCGTTTCTCGCTTAGTGACGGCGTGGGATTGTCCAGCTGGTTTTCGATAGGTGAGCCGTTGGGCAGGGCACAGTTGGCGGCTGACCACGAATCGACTGCTATGCTGCTGGCTGGCAGCAAGTGCTGGCGTCTGTGAATCAAGTCGCTGCGATCGATTGCCGTGATGCCAAAGTCACTGGAAACCACGTTGCCGGAACCGAAGCTACAGGACGATTCGCTAACGGCATTTTCGCTGCCGTCGAGCTGGCGCAGATCGCCCGAGAAGGTCACGCAGGCTGCGTCACTGTCATTCGGATTGGCCGAAATCAGATTGCCTTTGAAAACCAGTTCGCCCGCATTCAGAGGGGGTAATCTTATATAGATTTCCTCTGCAGCAATGCTGGTCAGATTGCTGCCGCCATCATTGCGATAGAACGTGTTGGCAAGATAATGAGAGACGTTGCCGAATTGGGCCTGGTCGTACTCGATCCGGATCGCTCCCCCGGTCAGTCCGGTGGTGTTTTCAACAAACTCGTTGTTCAACACCAGTTGCGGGACGTCGTCAATCAACATGGCGCCGGCGCCGCTCGCGGCCGAGTTTTGATAAAAGCTGTTGCGCTGCAAAGTCACGCTGTCGAGACTCCCTCCCTGCATTAGCAGGGCGCCACCCAAGCCACCAATGCTGCGATTAAGCGTAAAGTGGGAATCTGCAATGCCAAGGGATGCGGTGAGAATGTTGTAGTACATTGCCCCGCCGCTGTCTTGCGATTCATTGGATTCAAATACTGTGTCAATAATGTTGACCAGGGTGCGATTAACCGAGTCAGTGCCTGAGCGGCGTATCCATACGGCCCCACCGTCGCCCTGGGTTTCGTTACCGATGAAGGTGCTTCCAGTAATGTCCATATTAATGGCGGCATCGGTCAAAACCAGCAGGGCGACCGCACCGCCATTTGTATCGGCTGAGTTGGTCTCAAATATGCTGTCGATGATGTCCAGATTTAAGGGGTTGTTGGAGTTGACCCAAATGGCCGCACCCCTTCCGGTTGTGATGTTGTCGCGAAAATGAACGTTGGTGAACGTGGCCACTCCGGTCCCGTCCAGAATGCTTACGGCGGCACCATCGTCGGCGTGATTAGCGTCTCGAATGACGACATCATTTACCTCGAAGCGGCCACCAACTGCCTGCGAAACGTTGATCAGATCGGTAGTGCCATCCCCAGCAATCTCTATTCTTGGCAGGGGTTGTGCCAGCGTGGTGTCGGGTCCATCAATACGTAAATCCCCACCCGATACTGCTACTGGGTTGGTCAGCGTGAAAGTAACCACGCCAGGGTATGCGGGCAGCATGCTCTCATCAAACTGAATAATGTCCATGTTGCCACTTTCGCCAGCACCGCACGCAGCGTCGGCGGCAAAATTAAGCGACACAGACAGGAATGCCTCAACGAGACCACATTCCCCGTCGCCGCCAATATCATTTGTGGAAGTCACAGTGAGCGTAGCCGCGGATCCAACGCTCATTGCAGCAGTGAGGGTCATTGAGATAACGAATAAGTAGACAAAGCTCTTGCGAAAGAAAGATGTACAGAATTGCATAATTGATCTCCATAAGGTGCGGGATCAATCCTGCGCAGCTGATCGAAACCGGTCTTGATTCAAATGTGACCAATTATGATCTGCAATGAAATCAGTAGGTTAAAAGCCTGGCCGCTTGTTCAAAAACTCTAACTGGGACTGGATCGACGTGTACTCGGAAGGGCAGAAGACGAACAAATCAGTTGTCGGAAGCTGATTAACTGAGTGTCACAGGGTCCCAGCTTTGGAGACCAGAACTGCTATTGGCGTCGACCGCTGAAGTAGTATGAATCCATGCCCGGCTGGTTTTTCTAGCTGGTTTGGCATAAATTCAAATTACGGATTGGGTTTCCTCTGATATAACAGGGACGTTTATGGATTTGCGTTTTACATCTTTGGGCGCTATCGCGCTGTATTTGCTATTTGCACTGAATATGGGCCAGGCAGCCGAAACGCAGCCGTATTCCATAGGGTCAGTGCCAGACTGGGTACAGCCGATAGACCTGCTAACCAATACGCCCGTGCCCGAAAGCGCACAGTCCGACGGCGTCTACTTTCGCATGGTAGACGCTCAGTTAAACCTCAACGCCAAAGTAGGTCAATCGATTTTCTATCGGGTTGCGTGGGAAATTACCAACGCGAATGGGCTAGACGATAATTCCGCTGTTGAACTGGAATTCCACCCGGATTACGAGACGTTTACGCTGCACTTTGTCAATATTGTCCGCGGTGAAGAGGTTATTGATCGCCTTCGAGCAGAAGATATTTCGTTGTATCAACGAGAGTCTGAACTAGAAGCAAAACTCGTGGATGGCGCGCTTACGCTGTCCCTGGTCATGCCGGATGTGCGAGTGGGGGACATCGTTGAGTATGCATACACACGAACAGGGTTGCAGCAGTCACTAACCGGACATTCGCTGGGGGCCAGACGCCTTGGCTATAGCGTGCCACTGGCGCGGAAATTCTTGCGGTTGCGGCATCCGAACGATCATCCGGTGCATATCAAAGTCATGGGGGACGGTGCTGCGCCAAGTAAACAGCAAAGCAATGGTTTTACCGAGTACGTATGGAGTGAAACCGAGCAGACACCAGTCAAAATGGATGGCGACATTCCCTCTTATGTTGTGGCGCTGCCTTACGTGCAATACAGCACTTTTGCCAATTGGCGAGGCGTTGTCGATTGGGGCACTGCCATCTATGAGGGAAAAATCCAAATCGACGATGCCGTAAAGGCGATGGCTTTGAGCATTCGCAATACGCATCCCAACAGCGTTGCTGACCAGGTGGCATTAGCTCTGCACCAGGTCCAGTCAGATATACGCTACTTTGGACTGGAAATGGGGGACGGTTCGCTGGTTCCTAGACTGCCGTCATATACCATTGGGCAGCGCTATGGAGATTGTAAAGACAAGACCGTATTGCTCGTTTCCATTTTGAGGGCTTTGGGCATTGAGGCCCATCCCATTTTGGTTTCAACGACCATAGGGAAACTGCTGCCGGACAGGTTGCCGTCTCCGTTTAATTTCGATCACGTCATCACCGCAGTCACGGTTGGTGGAAATACCTATTATCTGGATCCAACCGATGGCAATCAGGCCACGGGTCTCGATTATGTGGTGCAGCCAGATTTTGGTTGGGGACTCTTGCTCAAGGAAGGCAACACCAAGCTCACCAATATTTCGCCCAATTATGACGGTGGTTTTATCGATATCACCGAGCGCTTTACGCCTTTGGATGAAGGTGGATATGAGTACGTGGTGGAGACTTTGCATACCGGTGATGAAGCGGATTACATACGTGGATACACGGGTAGTAGAGATAGTGCAGAGCTTAGCGAGGCCTATCGTGACTTCACTGCAAACTATTATCCCAACGTTACCGTGCTCGAGCCGGTAATAGTCAACGACGATCGTCGCCGCAATCGCGTAGTTACCATAGAAAAGTATCGCGTAGATCCGCTCTGGGAAGAAGGTGATGAAGGCAATCTGGAAGCAGATTTTTACCCTTGGTACGTGCGGGACGTGCTATCAAAAGTGGAAACGTCGGAGCGCAGTTTTCCCTTATCTCGCAGGGCAGACGCCAACGTCACGCAAGAAATTTCCATTGAACTTGGACCGAACTGGGACATTACTCCTGACGAGGCCTCTGTCCAGGATGATCAGTTCGAACTTGCTCGATCCATAAGCTACGACGAGAACATCCTGCGCATGCGTTATGAGCTCAAGACCCTGGCAGATCAGGTTCCAGCGCATCGCGTGGCAAGTTTTCGGGATACGGTAAATAAGGGCAGGGACTTATTGTGGTACGGGCTGCAGACCTACGGCGAGGACAGCGATGTGGAATCTGCCAATGTGGACGAGGAACTGCCTGCAGAGAACGAAGCTGAACTTAGCGATGCATTGTGGATGATGCTTTTGATGCTTGCACTGTTTTCCTGCTCCGTCCCCTATTTGCTCTGGATGTTGTGCTACATTCATCGAGACAAAGCCAGATGGGTTGGTATGCTTGGCGCACCGAGGTCGGAACCGCATCCCAAACCCGGCGCTGCGATGGGTTGGAAAACCATGCTGGTTTTCGCTGTCGGCTTGTCCAGCATGATTGGTAGCGGCGAGCGCCTTTACGACCAGTTTCCCGGATTGGGCCTGTACGTGGTCCTGGCTATCGCAGCCCCTTTCAGTGCGCTTATTCAACTAGCAATCCAGGCATTTATGCTGAAGGTAGGCATGCGCCTGTTTGGTCACCGCCAACCCTATGGCAATGTGTTCAATGCACTCACCTGGGGTTACGCGCCTTTCCTGGGTGCCGCTCTACCGTTGATAGCCTGTTATGTCTTTTGGCCGGAAGCTACGTTGGTAGAAGAAGGGTCGGACTTGGAGGGTGAGGCTTCCCCGCTCATTTTTGGAGCACTGATGTTCCAGACAGCTGCCTTTGCGAGTTGGTCATTATTCAATGTGTTGGGTAGCGTCGGCCGGATTTATGGTGTCAGAAGATGGCTGGTCTTTGCTGCACTCTTGGTGGCGTGTATCGCATTGTTTGTCGTTGCCTTCTTGGCGATTTTCCTGGTGGGCACAATAACGGGGATATCTGGTACCTAGTAGCGTGTTGAGAGGCCGCACTGGCGGCCTTTTGATAATCGAACGATGGGCTGGTGTATACTCAAACGAAGGGGCTGTGATCGGTATTAGTTGGTTCTTGACCCGTGTCTAGGGGGGCATGATGAATCCACCGGTTTTCACAACTTGGTTTGGTCAAAGCAGAGTCGTCGTCAGCGCGCGAGGTCCTATCCCGGTGTCGCTCCGCCAGCCGTCAGGCGGTATTCCTTCCTGCCAGGTAGGCAACCTGGTCCGGAGTTAATCATCAATGGAAACATTAACCGGCAAGACCATTGGCTCGTACGAAGTGCTAGAGCGACTGGGTCGTGGCGGTATGGCCGATGTCTACAAGG
>CAZVYE010000023.1:30018-30828 GCA_964630895.1 uncultured Gammaproteobacteria bacterium
TATCCCAGTGCCGCTCCACCGGATGTCAGGCGGTATCCCTACCTGCCAGTTACGCGATTGCCTGGTCCGAGGTTAATCACTGATGGAAACACTAACCGGCAAGACCATTGGTTCGTACGAAGTGCTAGAGCGGCTGGGCCGTGGCGGTATGGCCGATGTCTACAAGGTGCTCCATCCCCGATTAGCTACCCACAAGGTTATGAAAGTCATTCGGCCAGAACTGGCAGATGACGCAGGCTTTGCAGAGCGTTTCGAGCGTGAGGCGCACGCCGTTGCTTCATTGCGCCATTCAGGCATTGTCCAAGTGCACGACTTTGGTGAACAGGACGGACTGTATTTCATGATCATGGAGTACATAGATGGGCAGGATTTGGCCAAGCTTCGAGGCGCATCAGGCGTATTGCCCATTCCACAGGCGGTGGCAATCGTTGCGGCCATGGCAGATGCGGTGCACGCGGCGCACATCAAAGGCGTGGTCCATCGTGACATCAAGCCCTCCAACATCATGCTTAACCAGGACGGAGAGGCGATTCTTACAGATTTTGGTATCGCCAAAGTGATCAAGTCAGAGTCTAATCTGACCGCGACTGGTGTTGGCGTAGGAACGCCAGCATACATGGCACCAGAGCAGGCTATGGGTCAAAACAACATTGGCCCGCCGGCGGATATTTATTCTTTAGGGACGGTTCTGTTTGAGTTGATAACCGGTGACGTGCCCTATGATGCCGACACGCCACTGGCGGTCATACATAAAGTGGTGCACGACCCCATGCCCAAACCCAGTGAGCGCAATCCTGGCATTAGTCGCGA
>CAZVYE010000024.1:0-27246 GCA_964630895.1 uncultured Gammaproteobacteria bacterium
GGTATGGGCCTCCATGTACTCAGACATATCAAAACGAACCAGCTCTACGCCCAGCTGAATAGCCAGCTGTCGTGTCACTTCCGTCTTACCAACACCAGTGGGGCCTGCCAACAGGAACGATCCTATGGGTCGATCCGGCTCAGCCAGACCAGACCTGGACATCTTAATAGACGCCACCAACGCTGATATTGCTTCGTCTTGACCGAACACCACCATTTTGAGGTTGCGATCCAAGGTTCGCAGAACTTCCCGATCAGAGCTGGATACCTGCTTGGCCGGAATGCGCGCCATCTTCGCAATGATTTCTTCGATATCGGACTCCATGAGCAGCTCAACACGCTGATCTTCGTCTAACAATCGCTGTCTCGCGCCAGCCTCGTCTATCACATCAATCGCTTTATCGGGCAAATAGCGGTCGTTAATATGCCGCGCCGATAAGTTTGCCGCAGCTTCAAGCGCCGCATCCGCGTAGCGCACCTGGTGATACTCCTCAAAACGCGATTTAAGCCCTTTGAGAATATCCACCGTTTCCGACACCGTGGGCTCGATCACGTCAATCTTCTGGAACCGACGTGCCAATGCGCGATCCTTTTCGAAAATGCCTCGGAACTCTTGAAAGGTTGTTGACCCGATGCAGCGCAGGTCACCCGACGCCAACATGGGCTTGATCAAATTAGACGCATCCATAACACCGCCTGATGCCGCGCCGGCACCAATGATGGTATGGATCTCATCAATAAAGAGCACCGCATCTGGGCGCTTCTTAAGCTCTGCCAAAACGCCCTTCAAGCGCTTTTCAAAGTCGCCGCGGTACTTGGTACCCGCAATGAGCGCACCCAGGTCCAACGAATAGATGACCGCGTCCAACAGCACTTCTGGAACATCTTCTTCCACAATACGCTTGGCCAGACCTTCTGCCAGTGCAGTTTTACCAACCCCCGCCTCGCCGACAAACAACGGGTTGTTCTTGCGTCGACGGCACAGGACCTGAACCGTTCGCTCTACTTCGTCATCTCTGCCAATCAGGGGATCGATCTTGCCTTCTTCGGCAAGCATATTCAGGTTGGTCGTGTAAGCGGCCAGCGGGTTCTGCTTGGCTTCGCCGCCCTCGCCTTCGGTACTTTCGTCTTCGAGCGCAGGCTGGCCCTCGCCATCTTCCGTAGGACTCTTGGAAATTCCATGGGCAATAAAATTCACCACGTCCAGGCGCGAAACGTCCTGTTTGTGCAGGAAATACACTGCGTGCGAGTCCTTCTCTCCAAAGATTGCGACCAGAACATTTGCACCGGTAACTTCCTTCTTACCCGAAGACTGCACATGATAGACCGCACGCTGCAGTACGCGCTGAAAGCCCAGGGTTGGTTGGGTATCGCGCTCATCATTGCCAGGCAATACCGGTACCGTCTGCTCGATGATGTCATTGAGCTCTTTTCGCAACGACTCCAGGCGTGCACCGCAGGCGTTTAGCACGTGCACCGCGGACGGATTCTCCAACAGCGCCAGAAAAAGATGTTCCACCGTCATAAATTCGTGACGCTGGGCACGGGCCTTTTTGTAGCTCTGGCTGATGGTGTGCTCGAGATCTTTACTGAACATCTATATTTCCTTCGCTATGAGCGCAATATGATCGCAAAACCGATTTAGTTCTGTGACTCATTGCCGGTCTAAAAATTCCACCGACTGTCAAATTAGTGCCACGTTCGTCAAGCTTCCTCCATTGTGCACATCAATGGATGCTGATGCGCCCGCGCATGGTCATTTACGAGCGTCACTTTAGTCTCTGCTATATCAAACGTATAGACGCCACAAACGCCTTTACCTTTGTAGTGCACCTGGAGCATTACCTGGGTCGCTTTTTCCCGCGGCATGGCAAAAAATCGTTCTAACACTTCCACGACAAAATCCATCGGCGTGTAGTCATCATTCAACAACATCACCGTAAACTGCTTCGGGCGCTGCAGCCCGGGTCGGGACTCCTCCACCGCAAGACCATGATCGTGCTGATGGTCAGACTGATTACTCAATTTTTGCTCCTGGACTTAACAATCTAATATCGCCACGTCTAGCTGAAAATGATTTATGTTCCACAAGAATGTAGCGCAGGTTGGTGTGAAGTCAAAATGACTGCCACGGTGAATGGTATTAATTAACAGGTGTGGTAACTGGCGTAAAAATCAAGGGGCGCGGACGCACCCCTTGAAGAGAAGGTTTAACAAACGTTCAGGCAAACCAGCGAATCTTGGTAATCGCTGGTCTGTTTGACGCTTAAGACGCTACCTGAAACTGTTCTTCTTCTGTTGATCCCGAAAGCGCAGTCAGCGACGACTGCCCACCAGAGATCGCCTGGGTGATTTGATCAAAATATCCCGTCCCCACTTCGCGCTGATGTTTGGTTGCTGTGTATCCCTGTTCCTCAGCGGCAAATTCCGCTTCTTGCAATTCCACGTAGGCGGACATCTGGCGAGCAGAATAGCCGCGCGCCAACTGATACATGCTGTGGTTTAAAGCGTGGAACCCAGCCAGCGTAATAAACTGGAATTTATACCCCATGGCACCGAGTTCGCGCTGGAACTTGGCAATAGTCAGGTCGTCGAGATTTTGCTTCCAGTTAAACGATGGTGAGCAGTTATACGCAAGCATCTTGCCAGGATGCTCGGCGTGGATTGCTTCCGCAAACTGTTTCGCCTGGTTCAGGTCCGGCGTACCGGTCTCGCACCAGATCAAGTCCGCCACAGGGGCATATGCCAAGCCACGGGCAATTGCCTGTTCTATCCCGGGCATGGTCCGGTAAAAGCCTTCAGCGGTTCGTTCGCCGGTGACAAAGCGATGATCTCGATTGTCAATGTCGGAAGTCAGCAGTCCAGCGCCCATTGCGTCTGTACGAGCGACCAGTAGCGTCGGCACTCCCATTACATCGGCTGCCAGTCTTGCCGCCACCAACTTCTGTACCGCCTCGGAAGTGGGCACCAGTACTTTGCCACCCATATGACCGCACTTCTTGGCTGATGCCAGTTGATCTTCGAAGTGCACTCCCGCCGCACCTGCTTCAATCATCGCTTTCATCAGTTCAAAAGCGTTGAGCACCCCGCCAAATCCTGCCTCAGCATCAGCAACGATGGGCTGCAGCCAGTCAATGTTTTCGCCGCCTTCGGCGTGATGGAGCTGATCGGCTCGCATCAGCGCATTGTTAATCTTCTTAACGACACTTGGCACGCTATCCGCGGGATACAGCGACTGGTCCGGGTACATTTGTCCCGCATTGTTGGCATCTGCCGCGACTTGCCAGCCTGATAGATAGATGGCCTTCAATCCCGCTTTGACTTGCTGCATCGCCTGGTTTCCGGTGAGTGCACCGAGGGCATTCACAAAGTCTTCGGTTTGCAGAGCATGCCAGAGCTTTTCCGATCCTAGCTTTGCCAGCGTATGTTCTACTTTTACGCTGCCGCGCAGCTTTACCACTTCATCTGCGCTGTAGCTGCGGGTCACGCCATTCCAACGTGGATCCGACTGCCATTCTTGTGCCAGCTCTTGAGCGTCCTTCCACCCGTTGCTTTTCATTGCGGTCATGCTTTCACTCCGTGCTTCAAATGTTGATATGCGGGTATGGTGAGAAAATCTTCCAGCTCATCTGCAAATACGAGCCATTTGAGTAATTCCGTGGCGCTTCCCAGTGGCGTATCCGCAGCGCGATCTGCGCCCATTGAGTCGCGAATCTTGCTTTGCTCATCAGCAATCCAGATTTCCAGCAACTCGTCGGCGATTGGACGACCATCGTCCAAGTAGGCGCGATGGGTGCGCCACTGCCACAGCTGCGCGCGGCTGATCTCCGCCGTAGCGGCATCTTCCATAAGATTGTCGATGGGCACGCAGCCGTTGCCAGACAGCCAAGCGGTCAAATACAAAATAGCCACGCGTATGTTGGCGCGAACATCGTCTTCCGAAATCGAGCCATCAATGGGCTCCAGCAGCGCGATGGAATCCTCGGTGGATTCTTTTTCTACATGTATTTGATTGGCCCCCTCCAAATGCTTATCAAATATGTCTCGAACTGGCGCAATCAGGCCAGGGTGCGCGACCCAGGTCCCATCATGCCCAGACTCCACCTCTCGCTGCTTGTCCGCTACAACTTTTGCCAGTGCCGCTGCGTTGGCCTCTGGGTCATCCTTAATGGGAATCTGGGCAGCCATACCACCCATACCAAAGGCACCTCGTCGGTGGCAGACGGCCACGAGTCGCTCGCTGTAAGCGCGTAGAAACCCCTTATCCATGGTGACTTGCGACCGGCCTGGCAAAGACCGACTGGGGTGTTTACGCAGCGTCTTGATATAGCTAAAAATATAGTCCCAGCGTCCGCAGTTAAGCCCCAAGGCGTAGTCACGCAGCTCGTACAATATTTCGTCCATTTGAAAAGCGGCAGGCAGCGTTTCAATGAGTACGGTTGCGCGTACGCTTCCGGCGGGTAGGCCAAGTTGCTGCTCGGTAAACCGGAAAACGTCATTCCACCAGCGGGCCTCTAAGTAGCTCTCAAGTTTAGGTAAATACAGAAACGGGCCCAGACCCTGATCTGCCAGTTTTCTGGCGTTGTGGGCCATGAACAGCGCAAAATCCACCAGCGACGCACTAAGCTCCTGTCCTTCTATTCTCAAATGCTTCTCTGATAGGTGCAGTCCTCGTGGACGAACCATCAGCACTGCGGTTTGCTCATTCAACTGGTAGTGCTTGCCATTGGCAGCGGTAAAGGAAATCGACTTAGCCACCGCATCAGCAATATTCACCTGGCCTTCGATCATGTTCGACCAAGACGGCGCAGATGAATCTTCGAAATCCGCCATAAAAACATTGGCGCCGGAATTGAGAGCATTGATGACCATCTTTCGATCAACCGGCCCAGTAATTTCCACTCTGCGATCTTTCACAACTTCCGGTATCGGCGCTACACGCCAATCCGAATTGCGAATGGCCGCGGTTTCTTTCGGGAAATCTGGCAGTTCACCCCGGTCGTACTTGGCCTGTTGCTTGTGCCGAGCAGCTAATAGCTCAATGCGGCGCTGCCCAAACGCTTCGTTTAGCGCAACCAGCAGTTCCGTAGCGGGCTCGTTCAGGATCCTAATTGACGCCTCAGTCTGTGGCGCATGCAGTGACAGCTTGACGGGCGCAGATGTAGCAATTACAGCACTCAATGGCATACCTCCTTATGCGAAAACGGTGCCTAAGACCCCTCAATCTTTGGACGGCCAAACAGTAAGGCTGAGGCATACCATTTGACAAATTGAATATGTAAATATCCAATATAATTTTTTCTTATACTAAGATTGCTATGGCCGGAAAGCGTTATTTCTACAAAGGTAATTTGCTCAAACCACTGCGAGCTTTTTGCGAATCGGCAAAACACGGCAACATGTCACGGGCAGCAGAAACGCTGTTTTTGACCCAGCCGGCCATCAGTTTGCAGATAAAGTCGCTAGAAGAAATGCTCCATGTGACCTTGTTCGAGCGCAGAGGCCCGCAGATTAAGCTCACCGCAGAAGGGCAACTGCTGTATGAAATTGCGCATCCCTTGGTGGATGGCATCCAGGCTTTACCGGAAACATTCAAGTCGTCTTTGGGCAAGCTGGAAACGGGGGAAGTTAATATCGCGGCGGGAGAGTCCACCATTTTGTATATCTTGCCAGCGTTAGTAGAAGCGTTCCGCAAGAAATATCCCGGCATTCATGTGCACCTGCACAACGTAACCGGAAAAGACGGCATGGCCATGATTCGGGCCGAGAGCGTAGATTTCGCCGTGGGCTCAATGATAGACGTGCCGGCGGACGTTACGTATGAACCGATCTACTCCTACAAGCCCATGCTCATCACTGCAAAAAATCATCCGCTGGCCGACAAGACGAAAATTAAGCTGAAAGACTTATCCGAGTATGGGCTAATCCTGCCACCCAAGAGACTCACCACCTGGCGTATTGTTGATTTCACTTTCCAACGTCATGACGTGCCTTACCGAGTGGAGCTGGAAGTAGGCGGATGGGAAGTTATCAAGCGGTATGTAGAACGGGGCATGGGAATCTCTGTAGTGACCAGTATCTGCCTGGCAGACGACGAACCAAGATTATTTACCTATGACATGAGCGACTATTTCCCCCGGCGCAGCTATGGGCTAGTGATTCGAAAAAACCGCTTTATGTCGCCTCAAGCGCAAAAGTTTATCGATTTGGTCCGGGAAAGTGCCGCCTGGCGCGAATAATTTTGCTTATCCCTGTTGGCAAAATCCCTTTGTGACCTTATGTTGTTGCGATGATCTGGAAACCACACGTCACTGTCGCCACAGTTGTGAAGCAGGCAGACCGCTATCTTTTGGTAGAAGAAGATATCCGCGGCAAGCATGTCTTCAATCAGCCTGCGGGCCACTTGGACCCCAACGAAACCCTCATAGAGGCTGCCAAAAGGGAAACACTGGAAGAAACGGGTTATGTGGTGGAAATCACTGGCCTTATTGGCATTTACCAGTGGCACCATGAAGCCCGGGATAAACACTTTATCCGCCATGCATTTGCCGCGCAGGCCATTACACAAGTGGAGAACGCCCAGCTAGATGACGGGATAATCGCTGCGCACTGGCTGACACTGTCTGACCTGGTAACCGGCGATTACGCCTTGCGCAGCCCAATGGTTCTGCGCAACATTCATGACTTCGAGCGCGGCGAGCCTTACTCGCTAGATGTGTATAACGCCTTATGAGCAACGCCAGCCCCACAGAACTTGTCATGGTAGGGATGTCCGGTGGCGTGGACTCGTCCGTTTCTGCCTACCTGCTGCGGGAACAAGGCCTGCCGGTAGCCGGAATGTTCATGAAGAACTGGGAAGAGGACGACCGTTTTGGTGCCTGCCCAGCAGAAGAAGATGCGGCTGATGCGGCCCGAGTTGCCGAGCAGCTTGGCATACCATTCCACACGCGCAATTTCTCTGCCGAGTATTGGGACTTTGTGTTCGAACATTTCTTAGCTGAGTACAAAGCTGGCAGAACGCCCAACCCGGACATTTTGTGTAATCGTGAAATCAAATTTAAGACGTTTTTGGAACATGCCGAAGACCTAGGCGCCACACACATCGCCACTGGCCACTATGTCCGTCGGGGCCAACAAGATAATGCGTGGCAGCTGCTGCGCGGTGTGGATACCAACAAAGATCAAAGCTATTTCCTGTACACCATTGGTCAGGACGCGTTGTCCCGCACCTATTTCCCAGTAGGTGAATTGGAAAAACCTCGCGTGCGTCAAATTGCCACCGACCAGAATATGCACGTTGACCGCAAGAAGGATTCAACGGGAATCTGTTTTATTGGCGAACGAGATTTCAAGGAATTTCTAAGCCAGTACCTGCCTGCACAACCGGGCGAGATTCGCGCTGTTGATGGTACCGCTTTAGGCCGGCATGACGGACTCATGTACTACACCCTGGGTCAGCGCCAAGGTTTGGGTATTGGTGGCACCGCACATGGCACAGGAGAGCCCTGGTTTGTGGTCCACAAGGATTTGGAAAGCAACGTCTTATGGGTCGCTCAAGGACATGCACATCCGCTGCTGTTTTCCGATGAGTTAATTGCCGATCAATCCAGTTGGGTTGCTGGCGTACAACCTGGCACCGAGTTTGTCTGCACCGCAAAAACTCGATACCGGCAGTCGGACCAGGCGTGTAAAGTAGCAATCGCGTCGAACGGTGTTTTGACGGTCTCGTTTGAGGAGCCACAGCGTGCCGTGACGCCAGGTCAGTCGGTTGTCTTCTATGACGGCCCCGTATGCTTAGGTGGTGCGGTTATTGAAGACACGAATTGTCCAGCCAAGGAGCTCAAATCATGAGCCTGAGAAACCAGACATTAGGCTTGGCGGGCGTATTTCAGGCAGCAGACCTGGTCAGGACCGTAGCTACTACCGGTGATCATGACATGGATGCCAGAGCAGCGAGCATTGGCAGCGTTTTTGACCTGGACCCGGAGTCAACAGAAGCAGCATTTGGCAATTTGGGCGGCGTCAAGCTGGGCTTGGAGGTGGTAATTCAGGCATTTGCTGACAAAAGCGTCAATAATGCGACGCTGCGTTACGCCATTATGCTGCTCGCATTGGAAAGGCAGGTTCAAAAGCGGCCAAAGCTGATGCATTCCATGCGTCTGGGTATCGAGTCTGCGCAACGCCAAGCGGAGCATTTCGGCGAAATCCATGAAAACGCCATCGCGCAGCTGGCTGACGTCTATGTGCAACATATCAGCGCGCTAAGGCCACGTATTATTGTTAATGGCAAGCCGTTATATTTAGAGCAGCCACGAGTCGTTGCCAGCATTCGATCGCTGCTGCTGGCTGGAGTCCGTGCTGCGTTTCTATACACCCAAAATGGCGGCAGTCGCTGGCAGTTACTGTTCAAAAGGGGCAAATTTGTGGAAGAAGCTCGCAGTTTGCTGCGTGAAATCGGGATTCGCCACTGACAATTGACATCAATTCAGCGATAATTGCCGCCCTCTGCGATGTTGGCTTCAAATGAAGCTTACATCCGCCACTACGCTATTCGATACAAACCTACTCGGAGACACGCATGAAAGACTCGTTCGGGACCCGCTCGACCTTAGAGGTCAACGGCAAATCGTTTGACTATGCCTCGTTGACTAAACTTGGCGAGACCTATGATCTAAAGCGATTGCCATTTTCGCTGAAAATTCTGCTAGAGAACCTGCTGCGCCACGAAGACGGCAAGGATATCAACCGCGCAGACATTGAAGCGCTGTGCAACTGGGACCCGAAGGCCGAGCCGAGTACTGAGATTGCATTCACCCCTGCCCGGGTGGTGTTGCAAGACTTCACCGGCGTACCGGCTGTGGTTGACCTGGCCGCCATGCGAGATGCCATGAAAGCGCTGGGAGGCGATGCCAGCCAGATTAATCCATTGTCTCCCGCAGAACTGGTCATCGACCACTCGGTGCAAGTGGATAATTACGGCAAAGCCAATTCGATGGATCTCAATGCGCGCATTGAGTTTGAACGCAACAAAGAGCGCTATCAGTTCCTGAAGTGGGGCCAAAACGGCTTTGACAACTTCGCAGTGGTGCCACCATCTACCGGTATTGTGCATCAGGTTAATTTGGAATACCTGGCGCGAGTCGTCTTTGACGGCAATCGTGACGGTCAAAACTGGGCCTATCCCGATACCGTAGTGGGTACGGATTCTCATACCACCATGATCAACGGCATCGGCGTACTAGGCTGGGGTGTAGGCGGAATTGAGGCGGAAGCGGCCATGCTGGGTCAGCCCATTAGCATGCTCATCCCGCAAGTTGTTGGCTTCCGGCTGACCGGCAAACTGCCAGAAGGCGCCACCGCAACCGATCTGGTCCTAACCGTTACTGAAATGCTACGCGCTCACGGCGTGGTTGGTAAGTTTGTAGAGTTCTTTGGTGATGGTCTGTCGAACCTGCCGCTTGCTGATCGCGCAACCATTGCCAACATGGCACCGGAATACGGGGCAACTTGCGGAATCTTCCCGGTTGACAAAGAAAGCTTGCGCTACATGGAGCTGTCCGGCCGTTCTACAGATCGAATCGCCCTGGTCGAAGCGTACATGCGCGCACAGGGCATGTTCCGCGAAGATGGCGACGTAGAAGCTGAATACACTGATGTCTTATCCCTGGATATGGCAGAAGTGGTGCCAAGCCTGGCGGGACCAAAGCGTCCGCAGGATCGTATCCTGCTCACCGAAGCCAAGCAGAGCTTTGAAAACACCCTGGCTGAGCTTGCTGACGGTCGCGAACCCGCTAGCAAGGCCCAGGATCGCATGGCCGACGAAGGCGGTGGCACCGCAGTAGGGAATGACGAAGTGTTGCCACCGGGCTATGCGGATGTCACTTACGAAGGCAATTCCTTTCAACTTCAGGATGGTGCAGTTGTTATTGCAGCCATCACTAGTTGCACCAACACCTCAAACCCGGCCGTGATGATCGGTGCTGGATTATTGGCACGTAATGCCGCTGCCAAAGGCCTTACCGTTAAGCCATGGGTAAAGACTTCTCTCGCCCCTGGCTCTCAGGTCGTAACCGAGTATCTGAAGAGTGCCGGTTTGCTTGATGACCTTGAACAGATGGGTTTCTACCTGGTGGGTTACGGTTGCACCACTTGTATCGGTAACTCAGGACCACTGCCTGGTCCTATCGGCGATGCCGTACGCGAAAAGAATCTCGTTGTAAGTTCCGTACTTTCCGGTAACCGCAACTTCGAGGGACGCGTCCACAGTGATGTGAAAACCAACTACCTCGCATCTCCGCCACTGGTTGTTGCCTACGCATTGGCAGGTACCATGGATATCGACCTGAACAATGAGTCTTTAGGCAAAGACAGCGATGGTAATGACGTTTTCCTCAAGGATATTTGGCCATCAGCGCACGAAATTCAGGACATGATTGCCAACAATATCTCTGCGGAGATGTTCGCCAGCAGCTACGACAGCGTATTCAAAGGCGATACCCACTGGAACGCTATTAAAGCTCCAGAAGGCGATTTGTTCGCTTGGCAGGATGATTCTACCTACATCCAGAACCCCCCATACTTTGAGGGTATGACCACGCAAACTGATCCAGTGACGGACATCAAGGGTGCCAGATGCCTGGCGCGACTTGGTGACTCAATTACCACCGATCACATTTCTCCAGCCGGTGCGATCAAGCCAGACAGCCCTGCAGGCGAGTACTTGATCGAGAACGGCGTTAGCCCGACAGATTTTAATTCCTACGGGTCACGCCGTGGTAATCACGAAGTGATGATGCGGGGCACCTTTGCCAATGTCCGTCTGCGCAATCAGCTGGCTCCGGGCACTGAGGGTGGTTTCACAACGCATATTCCCTCCGGCGAAGTGACCAGCATTTACGACGCCGCAATGCGTTACAAAGCGGACGATACGCCGTTGGTAGTGGTCGCCGGCAAAGAATACGGCACTGGCTCTTCCAGAGACTGGGCTGCCAAGGGCACCATTTTGCTGGGCGTAAAGGCGGTGATCACTGAGAGTTTCGAGCGCATTCACCGTTCAAACCTGGTTGGAATGGGCGTGTTGCCTTTGAACTTTATGGAAGGCGAGAACGCGGATTCACTGGGGTTGACCGGCAAAGAGACCTACGACATTACCGGCCTCAATGGCGGGGAAGCCAAACAAGTGACCGTCACCGCTACCGCGGACGATGGCAGCAAGAAAGAGTTCCAGGCGCGCGTGCGCCTAGACACTCCAAAAGAAGTGGATTACTACCGCAACGGCGGTATTTTGCACTACGTGCTACGTCAGCTCGCGTCCCGCAGCGGCGGCCAGCCATCTCAGGCGGCTTAACGTCTAGGTACAATTAGAACTGCTCAAGGCCTCGCACTGCGAGGCCTTGTTGTTTGTGGCGATGCTTTTCCAACCGGGTTTTAGATGACACACGTCCAGCCACGTGTGTTTAGTGCATCGACTGTCTGCTTTGCGCCAACAGCGTCTCACGCTCTGTCAGCAAATCTTCAAACGCGCGCGCATCCAGCGGCCGACAGAATAAAAAGCCCTGCAGCTGATCACTGCGGTTGCGTCTGAGGTAGTCCAGATGTTCCTCTTCCTCTACCCCTTCTGCGACCACTTCCATGCCCAGACCATGGGCCATTTCAATAGTTGCTTTGATAATGGCTTCATCGTCCGGATCAATGCCAATGTTTCGAACAAACGATTGGTCGATTTTGATCCGGTCGGCAGGAAAGCGTTTCAAATAGTCCAGGGACGACTGACCTGTGCCAAAATCGTCGATAGAAATCCGACAGCCCAGCTCCCTCAGCCTGGTCAGCTTTTCTCTCAGCTCCGGAATTTGCTTAATATTCAGGCTTTCGGTGACCTCTAAATCCAAGAATTCTGGCCGCAGACCTGTAGACTCCAGCGAGGCCGCGATATCATCCACCAACTCCGGTTGGCGTAGCTGCAGCGGAGATAGATTCACGCCAAGCGTAAGTGGAATGCCAAATTGCTCCTGCCACGCTTTGGCATCCAGGCAAGCGCGCGTCAGCAGCCATTTACCTATAGAAACAATTAAACCGGTTTCTTCTGCCAGAGGAATAAAGAATCCCGGACTGATCAGCCCAAGCTCGGGATGCTCCCAACGCAGCAGCGCCTCCATACCTACGATATCTTCGGTCTCGCAATCTACCTGGGGTTGGTAGTAAATCTTAAGCTCATCATTCTGCTGGGCGCGGCGAAGCTTCGATTCCAGTACGAGTTTTTGCTGGTGCGGTTCTTCGGCCTCGGTCTCAAATGCCTGGGCAGTGTCCCTACCCATGCCCTTGGCGCTGTACATGGCCATGTCCGCGCGTTTGAGCAGGGTCTCTGCAGACGAGCCATCCTCTGGATAGAAACAGATGCCAATGCTGGCGGTTACCTGGAGCTCTTCTCCGCCTTCCAGAGGGATAGGCTCGGCCAGCAGCTTATTGAGCTTACCTGCCATTCGCATCACGTCATCGCGCTGAATGACATGGCGCAATATGAGGACAAACTCATCGCCCGCGTAGCGCGCCACGGTATCGGAGGAACGCACGGCTGAGCGCAATTTCTCCGCAAATCCAATGAGCACCTGATCACCAACAGAGTGACCCAAGCTGTCATTGATAGTCTTGAATCGATCAACGTCCACAAACATCAGTGCAAACGTCTCACCGGTGCGCTGTGCATCTTTTAATGCGCTGTCCAGCCGATCATTAAACAGAACCCGATTGGGCAGATAAGTCAGAGTGTCGTGGAGCCCCCGGTCTTCGCTTTGGGTGACCAGGTTACGAATTTCGTGATGTTGACCCAGTTGTGCGGCAAGTATCCGGAGCGCTGAAACGCCCAAATGAGGGAACGGCAGCGGTGTACGAGATGCCGCAATAAGCGCCCCCTTTACCTCGCCCCGCACATTATTCAGTGGCAATCCCAAGTAGCTACGAAACTTGTTGCTGGCAATGAATTTGTCCGCCCCGATAACCTCCGGGGCTGCATCAACCGCCACCAGCGACTCTCCAGCGAGAATCTTCTTTAGCGGCCTGTGCTTGCTTTGATCCAGCAACTCGGTGTCGATTTCACCCCGACTAAATGCAGCGAGCACAACCTGCTCTTCCGTATCATCATCTACCGCTACCGCATGCAGCACATCCAGTTTCAAAACCTGCGCCAGCGAATCCACGATTTGGCCACTTTCGTGGTTTTCCAGTTGCAATTCGCCCCGGCTCAAAATTTCCAGAGTCAGTCGGCCAAGCGTTTGCTCGTTGGTATCTTCAAAAACGACAAGGTAACTTACCCGACCTTCAAATAGCCCAAACCGCATGGATACCAGGCAGTGCCACTGATTGCTCAGTACGTTTACCCAGATACAAGGAAAACTGGCCTGGCCTTCTCCTTCAAGCTCTTTGAATTGGGCCTGCAGCACTGCTCTGCCAATTTTGAGCGGTAGTTCTTCAAAGTCACGCCCTATCCAGTCCTCAGTGTTGCCACCCGCGCAACGCAAAAATTCGTGATTGACCTTGCGAATTTGCATCGGGCCCGGCGTAAGAATAATGGCACCGTGCACGGCGTTGTCGAACAGCAGCTCCAAACTGTCATCCGCGGACAATGCCGCCTTGGAGTCCATGGCTTTAAGCACACGGAACCTGAGCTCGTCTATATCCGCGTCTGCTTCAATTACGTCCTCAAACCGATCGAGTTCGCGTGGCCAACGCAGGGACTCTGGCTGCCGCGTGTGCAAACCCAACACGCGCAGCTGCTGTGCCGACTCCTTGGCATTGGCGATCAATGACTTGAGCTGCTCACTTTCGAAACCTAAATCAATAAGCAGCAAATCGATGGTGTCCTGGGCGAAAAACCCTGCACCCTGCTCTGGGTTCTGAGCGGTATAAATAGCGCCCACACCCAGCTCGTCAAAAGAATCAAAAAGCAGCTTGCGATCTTTCCGATCCGCGCAAATTACCAACACCACTAACGTGTCTAATGTTGCATCCTGCCCGCCGCGCATCAGACTACCCAGCGTCCGTCTCGTAATCGTGGATTCAACTGGCTGGGTTTCTCCAAAAACACATGCTTGATGAGTCGACTGATATGACGGGGTAGCTGAATATTTTCAGCGACCAGCAGTACTTTGCGGTCGTAGCCATCCTCCAGACCGTGGATGCGTTGTAACAGGTTCTGACTGCCAGCCAGCTGGATCTGTCTTTCGAAACCGGTGAATACATACACACCATAGTGCATGCTCTGCACAACGTAGCGCAGCGCATCGGTTAGACCACGTGTACCTGGCACATTGATGTCGGCGGCTTTCAGGCTGCGTAAGCCATGATGATCGCTCCAGTGGTAAACAGAACGGCCCGTTCCTCGACACAACGCCTGAAATTGCTCTAACGAACTTTCCAGATCTCCCGTGTGAAGCGCCACGAGCCGGTCACCAGACTCGACTAACTCTTCATAAAATTGATCAATTAAACCCACCATGGGGGGTATCATACTCGCTATACGGCACATGGCGAATGGTAGCCCCAGCGTAGCTGATAGACCAGTAATCGCTGCACCGTTCATCCGTTGATAAGGAGTCCAAAACAGGATCTGATGCGGTGAATGGGACGACCAGGACTTGACCCGACGTTTTAGGATGTCAAAATCGCCTGCTTACAAACTGTCAAACATCTGTTTGAATCCACATAATTCACGATCCAACTGCGACAATAGAAGACCTAAGACGTCTTTACTTGCGTAGGGCCAACAGGAGAATGGTATGTTCGAAGGATTAACCTTCAAACACTGGAAAATCGAGACCCAGGACAATGGTGTCGTTCATTTAATATTTGATAAGGCGGATACGTCTACGAATACATTTTCTCGGGATGTAATGAACGAACTTGGCCGTGCAGTAGAGCGCATGGCTATCGAACCACCACGCGGACTTGTTATTTATTCTGGTAAGGAAAATGGATTTATCGCTGGCGCAGAAATCAGCGAATTCCGCACTTACAAGGATCAGAATGACGTTTATGAGGCTATCCGCAACGGTCAGAAAGTATTTGACGCGCTGGAACGCCTAGCGTGCCCTACGGCAGTAGCAATTGACGGCTTTTGTATGGGTGGCGGCACCGAAATGTCTCTGGCATGCGACTATCGTATTGCTTCGACGTCTGACAAAACTCGCATCGGACTACCTGAAGTCATGCTTGGCATCCATCCTGGTTGGGGTGGCACCGTTAGAATGCCGCAGCTTATTGGCGCGCCGGACGCGATGGATTTAATCTTGAGCGGACGCTCTCTACGCGCCGAGGCGGCAAAGAAGATGGGTGTCGTAGATCGACTTGCTGCACCAGAGGACATTGTGGCTACCGCCGAAGAAATCGTTCTCAAACGGCCACCCAAACATTCACCGGGCATTGTTGGAAAGCTCAGTAACAGCTTTGTTGCCAGACAGGCCCTCGCACCGGTGCTGAAAAAGAAGGTGGCATCAAAAGCAAATCCCAAACACTATCCGGCACCTTTTGCAGCCATTGAGCTCTGGCGCAAACATGGCGGCAATCCCCGCAAGATGATGTTGGCTGAGGCACGTTCTGTCAGCAAGCTCGCGCTTACGGATACTGCGCGCAATTTGGTTCGCGTATTTTTCCTGCGCGAGAAGTTGCGCAGTTTGGGTGATGCAAAAGCCGCGAATATTAACCATGTCCACGTGGTGGGCGCGGGCGTCATGGGTGGCGATATCGCGGCCTGGAGTGCGCTGCAAGGCAAAACCGTTACGCTACAAGACCGGGAGGAGCAATACGTTAAACCCGCACTTGAGCGAGCCCATCAGCTTTTTAAGAAAAAACTCAAGAAAGACCACAAAGTCGAAGAAGTCATGGGGCGTCTTCGTATGGACGTTGCTGGCGACGGTGTCCCAGAAGCGGATCTGGTGATCGAGGCAATTTTTGAGAACCTGGAAGCAAAACAAGAACTCTTTGCCAATATTGAGCCACACCTGAAGGACGGCGCGATTCTAGCGACCAACACTTCTAGCATTCCGCTTGAAGAACTGCGTGCCAAGCTTAAATCTCCGGAACGACTAGTGGGTCTGCATTTCTTTAATCCTGTGGCAAAAATGCCGTTGGTAGAAGTCGTACAGCACGACCAGCTCGATGATGAAGTATTCACTCGAGCCGCTGGCTATGCCAAAGGCATTGATCGGCTGCCGGCTCCCGTAGCGAGTTCCCCTGGATTCTTAGTCAATCGCATTCTTATGCCTTACATGCTGGAGGCTTTCCGTTTGTACCAGGAAGGTGTACCGGGACGTGTAATTGACAAAGCGGCGACCAGTTTTGGCATGCCTATGGGGCCCGTAGAACTGATTGACCAAGTGGGCCTGGACGTTGCCGTTTCGGTTTCGGAAGTACTGAGTGAGCATTTGGGCTTTGAAATCCCAGACGGGATGGCAGAGATGGTCGATGCTGGCAAACGCGGCAAGAAGGATGGCGAAGGTTTCTATAAATACGAAGAAGGCAAGGCAGTAAAGCCAGAGATTCCAGATGGTTACGTTGCACCGGCAGATGTACAAGATCGCCTGATCATGGCGTTTTGCAACGAAGCCGTAACCTGCTTGCGTGAAGAAGTCGTCGCCGACTCTGAGATTCTCGACGCCGGCGTCATTTTCGGTACAGGGTTTGCACCTTTCAGAGGCGGCCCGTATCAATACATTCAGGATACCGGTCCGGATGTATTAAAAGCACGGCTGGAACAGCTGGCGAAACAGCACGGTGAACGCTTTAAGCCAGACGAGTACTGGGATGAGCTGGTAGCAAAAGCGTCCTGATTTTTCAGGGCGCTTTTCGTTACATGGTATGTGTGGGCTTTTCCGCGGCTGCCATACCGGCCAAATGGGTTTCAATTTTGGTCCGGGCAGTCTCCCCATCAACGCCATCCCCAAACTGCACGCCAATACCGGCCATTCGATTACCCTGAGAGCCAGTCGGGGTAATCCAGATCACTTTCCCCGCCACCGGTATGCGCTCACCATCTTCCATCAGCGTAAGCAATAAAAATACTTCATCCCCCAGTGCATATTTTTTGCCGGTAGGAACAAAGATGCCGCCATTTTTCACAAAAGGCATATAGGACTGATACAGGGCGGTTTTATCCTTAATGGATAAAGATAAAATCCCCTGCCGCGGCATTCCTCCCATCATGAACCTTGCATCCTTTTATTTTGCATATTCAAAGCGGATTGTGTCCCGCTACGCGGCGTCTGAACCACTTTTGCCAACGCTAGCAGCCATTGTTCTAGAAGCATTTGTGCATTTACTGATGTTTCAAGCAAATTCACAATGCGATTCCCCTGCTCAATAATCGCCAATAGGCTGTCTAATTCCCCTTCCCCTGTCAAGCGAGCAGCGTAATTACCACCCTGCTGTCGCCAGCATAGATTCATTAAATCGCTAAGCGTCCAGCGCACTCTAGCGCTTAGATTGTCTTTGTCGGCGGCCCATTCCTGCGCCAGCAAGATGGGATCTAGCTGTCCTTTCACCAGCGCCTGTACCTGATTTGCAGTAGCCACAAATTCTTCGAAGCGGTGGTCATGACTCATCGCAAGCGCTTCTAGAGGACCTCCACGAACACTATCTGCCAACAGCTGCGCCCGATCTTCGGACAGTCCACTTTGTTGCTTAAGCCACTTCGCGCATGTGGTGCTATCAGGCGTCGCAATGGGCACGGCTTGGCAGCGGCTGGCAACTGTCGCTGGCAGTCTCCCAGGATGTTCTGCCACCAGAATTATCATAGTATTCGGCGCAGGCTCCTCCAGCGTCTTTAACAGCGCGTTCGAAGCATTGACGTTTAATGTATCGGCGGGATGCAAAATGAAACCGCGAAACTTGCCTGAATCCGTTGTCAAATACGCTTGACGGGACATTTCTCGAATTTGATCCACTTTTATTTGCTTACTGCCATCCTCCAGGCTCACGGTGTGCCAGTCCGCATGGGTTCCAGCCTTTAGCATCTGGCAAGACTTGCATTGACCGCAGCCAAGCGCGCTTTGCTTGGGGCTTTCACAAACCAGAGCCAATGCAACTGCTTGAGCAAACTCCAGCTTGCCGACACCCGCTGCGCCTTTGACCATTAGGGCGTGGGGCAGCCGATCCGTTTGCATAAGTTTGGCAAATCGCTCCCACGGTGCTTGCAACCAGGGGTATAAGTCACTCATGACGGCTATCCTTGACCAAACTTCTGACCACCATCGCTACCTGCGCCTGCACTTCGGACAGGCTCTGACTTGCGTCAATGACACGAAACCGCTCTGGGTACTCCTGCGCTCGCCGTAAATAGGCTTCCCGAACCCTGCGGTGGAATTCTCGCGCCTCAGATTCAAATCGATCGGGTTCGCCCTCCCGGGTGGCGCGTTGCAGACCAATGTCATCTGGTACGTCCAACAATATTGTCAGATCAGGCGCCAGATTTGGGTGCACCATTTTTTCCAGGAACGCCAGTTCATTGGCATCCATACCGCGGCCACCAGCCTGGTACGCGTAGCTGGCATCTGTGAACCGATCACAGACAATCCAACGGCCTGCTGCCAGCGCAGGCTTGATCACCTTTTCCACATTCTCGGCGCGTGCCGCAAACATCAGCAACAGTTCTGCTGAAGGCTCTAAAGCGCAATCTCGATCCAGCAGCAGACTACGGATGCGTTCGGCCGTATCCGGCCCACCGGGCTCGCGGGTTGATTCAAACTCGATATCAAATTCGCTCAGCACTTGGGAAATGGTCGATAAACTGCTGCTCTTGCCGGCCCCCTCGCCGCCTTCCAGAGTGATAAATTTTCCCTTCACCGCAGCCCTCTTTGATAGCGATCAACCGCTGCATTATGTTGCTGTAGGGTATCGGAAAATACATGTGTTCCATCTCCCCTCGATACGAAATAAAGGGCTGTGCCATCTGCCGGGTTCAGCGCCGCTTGAATTGCCGCAGCGCCAGGCAGAGCGATAGGCGTCGGTGGTAGTCCGTCTCGTGTGTATGTGTTGTAAGGCGTGTCCGTACGCAGATCAGTGCGCCTGATGTTACCGGTATAAGCAGCACCCATGCCGTAAATTACCGTGGGATCGGTTTGCAATCGCATACTTTTTTGCAAGCGCCTGACAAATACTCCCGCTATTTCTGCACGCTCACCGTCTTGCCCGGTCTCTTTTTCAATGATGGAGGCTAAAATAAGTGCCTCATAGGGTGACTGCAAAGGTAGGCCCGTGGCGCGACCTTGCCATTCCTGTTCCAGCACCTGATCCATTGCCATCGCGGCTTGCTGTAAAAACTCCAGGTCGCTTGTGCCTTTGGGGAAATGGTAGGTTTCTGGCAAAAATCGGCCTTCGGGATGCTGATCGGCTCGATCCAGCGCAGCCATTATTTCGGCATCTTCCCAATCACCGGTTTTAACCTTTAGCGCTGGATGGTTGTGCAGTTCTGCAAGCATGCGTCGAAACGTCCAGCCCTCTATGACGGTGAGCGAATGTAATCGCACTTTGCCTGAAGCCATTAAGTCAATCAGCTCAGCCGGTGTGGTTCCTCGCTGTAGCAAATATTCACCAGCTTGCAACCGATGGGCCTGTTCAGAAAAACGGCCCAGAACGCGCCAGTGCCAGGTGTCGCGCGTCAGCCTTTGTTTGACCAGGTTATTCACCAAACCATGAAAACTGGTCCCGGGTGGCATTTCTAATACCTGCTCACTGCCACGAATGGTCAACGGTTCTTGTAGGAACTCCTGATAACCCACGTACACATAGGTCGCCCCGGCCAGCGCTAAGACCAATATGGAAATCAGTAGAAAAAACAGAAATCTACGCATAAAAGTTAAGATCTTTTCTCAGTTGGTGGACGGGGGCAACTTCATACTGGCATGAGAGCGGTTCTATGGTCTGAACTGCCTGCAAACCACGCACGGCATTTACCAGTGCAATGCTGCGCGCTTGCTTTACATCACTCAGAGACAATGACTCGACCGTCACCTGGCACTGACTGCGGACCCAGTCCAAACCAACGCCAGCGACACCGCATCGATCAAGCCTTGGAGTGTGCCAGCCTGCGTCATCGAGTACCAGCACATTCGAATGAATTGCTTCGACCAGACGCCCGTCCTGGTCAAAAACCAAGCCTTCATCCAGCCCATAACTGGTCACTTCCCGACCCGCGAGTATTTGCTCAAGACGGTTGCGATGCTTTAGTCCGGCCAATGCAGGCTGCTCCGCAAGACGCAATTCGCATAGCAGTACCACAAGATCAGGTGCGCCTGTAGGAAGACCGCTTTCAAACGCCACCTCCACCAATGCCGGTGCTGGAGATTGACCGCGAAAGTAGCCAACGTCGGTACTGGTAGACTCCGCAGTCACAAATACTCGAGCCACACCACTCTTGCCCGTCGCTTTGGTAACGATCTGCTGGGATATCCATTGCAGATCCGGGCAGCTTATATCCAGTGCGGCACAGCCCTGCTCAAGGCGATCGAAGTGCTTGGACAACAACATCGCCTGTCCGTCTTCAACGCGAACGGTTTCAAACAAACCATCACCATACCGAAAACCGCGATTACTTACGTTGTCCATTAGTTGTCACCTTGCAAGCCCAAAATCAGGCCTTTTGCTTTACTACGAGTTTCCGCGAGCTCACGCTCGAACTGAGAGTCCGCTACGATTCCAGCACCCGCACGAAGCAGCAGCTTTTCTCCGGTGTGCAAAGCGGTTCGAATCAGGATATTGAAGTCCATATCGCCATTGCGATTGAGATATCCCATGGAGCCGGTGTACGGCCCGCGGCCATTGGGCTCCAGTTCCGCAATAATTTCCATACAACGGACTTTGGGGCATCCGGTTATCGTGCCCCCTGGGAATACCGCGGCTAAAGTCTGGCCTGGCGTTACACCTTGCTGCAGCCGCCCACGTACATTCGACACGATATGATGCACGTGGGCGTAAGTTTCCACCACCATCAGTTCGTTAACCTCAACGCTGCCGGGCTCACAAACTCTACCCAGATCATTTCGCTCCAGGTCGATGAGCATCACGTGCTCGGCCCGTTCTTTTGAGTCACGGATCAGTTCATGCATAAGCTGTTCATCGGCGCGCTCGCCCTGACCTCGTGGTCGCGTCCCTGCGATGGGCCGAGTTTGCACCCAACCGTTGCGGGATTCTACCAATCGTTCGGGGGAAGAACTCAAGAGCGTCAGCCCGTCCCACTGCATCAATCCCGCAAAGGGGGCAGGGTTACTGTTTCTCAGACTTGCGTACAGCGCCGAAGGATCGGCCTGAGAGGAAGCACTCCAGCGGCGCGAAATATTTACCTGGAACACATCACCAGCCAAAATATATTCTCGGATAGCCGCCAGTTGACTGGCAAATTCAGCATCAGGTGACTGACTGAATTCAATGTCTTCCAAGCGATGCTCAGAAGATGTAGACGCGGTTCCGTCCAGTTCGGCCACATCGGCGAACATAGCGTCAATCAAAGAGGCTCGGCCCTGTTCAGCGACATACACGCCGCTGTTTCGCTTGTGGTCCCAAATAATTGCCGCAGGACACCGCACCGCTACAGCCCGAGGCCAAGACGCAACCTCAAACTTTGGCATATTGAGCCTGGGTTCGATTTCTCCCGCTACTTCATAGCCTAGGTAGACAAACCACCCGCCGGAGAACGGCACGTTGTAGCTCGCATGCACCCGTTCAGCTTTCCACGCCGCATCCAGCGCATCTAGAAAGCCACCTGACCGAGCAATGCCGTCTTGGGTCACCAGACCCTGTGAGTCACAAACGATAGTAGATTCGGGGAATGCAAGCAGAATCGAGTAACGAGCGTGCTCGTAGCCTTGCAATGCGCTTTCCAGAAAGAACGGATAACGTTTAGGATGCCGTCGCGCCAGACCAAGCAGGTCTGGACGCTGGGCAAATTCACGCAGAATTACCAAAATCTATACACTCCCTATAACCGCAAAGACGGCGGTCGGAAGCCATCTAGTCTCGGCGAAAAATCAGAGTACCGTTGGTGCCGCCAAATCCGAATGAATTGGACATGGCAGATTTAATGGCCTGCTCACGCGCGGTATGAGGAACATAGTCTAAATCGCAGCCCTCACCGGGATTATCCAGATTGATGGTTGGAGGAATGATGCCGTCGCGCAATGCCAATATGGAGAAAATGGCTTCGACACCACCTGCCGCGCCGAGCAGGTGTCCGGTCATGGATTTGGTGGAACTGACCGCCAACTTATCCGCTGCAGCCCCAAACGTAGAACGTATGGCTTCTGTTTCCGCTTTGTCGCCGACCATAGTGGAAGTACCGTGTGCGTTCACATAATCCACCTCTTCCGGTTGCATGCCAGCATCCTTGAGGGCCGCAGCCATGCACTGAGCGGCTCCAGCGCCACCTTCGGGAGGCGATGTCATATGAAAAGCATCGCCGCTCATGCCAAAACCAACCAGCTCACAGTAAATGTCTGCTCCACGCTGCTTGGCATGCTCGTACTCTTCAATCACCAAAACGCCTGCGCCGTCAGACAATACGAATCCGTCTCGATCTTTATCCCAGGGGCGACTGGCAAGAGTGGGCTCGTCATTGCGTGTCGATAGCGCCTTGGCGGAATTGAATCCACCCATCGCCACTGGTGTGGTTGCGAATTCGCCGCCGCCCACAATCATACAGTCTGCATCACCGGCGCTAATCAGGCGCATGCCCAAACCAATATTATGCGTCGCGGTGGTACACGCGGTAACCGTCGCCAGATTCGGCCCTTTCAAACCATACATGATAGAAAGATGACCCGAGATCATATTGATAATGGTACTGGGTACAAAGAATGGTGATATACGACGAGGACCATTGTTGCGATACGCTTCGTGCGTAGCTTCAATTGTCGCGATACCTCCGATTCCGGCGCCGATGGAAACGCCAACTCGGGTGGGATCCGGCTGGGATTGGTCAAGACCCGCATCGCGCAGGGCATCAATCCCTGCTGCTAAGCCATAGTGGATAAACGGATCCATCTTGCGGGCATCTTTAGGGGTTAGATAGTCGGTGACGTCAAAATCACGCACCTCCCCTGCGATTGTCGTGGCAAAACCCGTGGTATCAAAGTTGGTTACCGGACCGATACCACTTCGACCATTGCAAATATTATCCCACGCCGTGGAAATGTCGTTGCCTACGGGCGATTTAATGCCCAGGCCAGTAACTACGATGCGCCGATCACTCACTGACTTATCCTAATCTCTTGTAAACGCGCAGTTTCGCGCGGTTCTCAGAAAATACTGCTGCCCTGAAAAACAAAAAGCCATGTACCGAAGCACACAGCTTTCTGCAGGTATTCCGCGGGCTGCGATTATTCGACGTTTTCTTTGATGTAGTCGATTGCCTGCTGAACGCTGGTGATTTTTTCCGCTTCCTCGTCTGGAATTTCGCACTCGAACTCTTCTTCCAGCGCCATAACCAGCTCAACGGTGTCCAGCGAATCGGCACCTAGATCGTCAACAAATGAAGCATTTGATGTAACTTCGTCTTCCTTTACACCAAGTTGCTCTACAACAATTTTTTTAACCCGTTCTTCGATATTGCTCATTGGATTGATAACTCCCTGCAAAAATGCGCACGCCATTGTAGGGGAAGAACCCACTGCGCGCTAGCGCAATGGCCCCGTAATAGGCATATTAAACAAACGTATGAAAACTTATGAATGATATAAAAATCAATTAGATAAAAACAAATCCTGAAATTAGGCCATATACATGCCGCCATTCACATGCATGGTTTCACCGGTAATGTAGCCAGCCGCGTCGGAACATAAGAACCCAACCGCTGCGGCAATATCCGCCGGTTGACCCAGCCTATCCAGCGGAATTTGGCCCAACAATTTGGCCCGCTGATCGTCGTTCAATTCGTCGGTCATATCCGTCTGGATGAAACCAGGAGCCACCACATTGACTGTAATTCCGCGCGAACCCACTTCCTGGGCCAACGATTTTGAAAACCCTATCATGCCTGCTTTTGCGGCGGCATAGTTGGCTTGCCCTGGATTACCCGTCAAACCCACTACAGAAGCGATACTGACGATTCGACCCCAACGGGCCTTCATCATTGGACGCAGGCAACGCTTGCTCAATGTATAAATCGACTTCAGGTTGGTAGCGAATATATCGTCCCAGTCGCTGTCGCTCATGCGCAGCAAGAGTTGGTCACGGGTGATGCCCGCATTATTGACCAATACCTGGATTGGGCCGTGTGCGTCGGTAATTTGCTTTATGCACGCATCGCACGATTCCGAGTCATTGACGTTAAGCTGCAAGCCACCGCCGGCATGTCCCCTAGCAGCAACCGCTTCGGCTATCTTATCTGCACCTGCCCGGCTGGTCGCCGTACCTACAGCAACAAACCCCTGCTCGCCTAAGTGTTCCAATATCGCCGCGCCAATTCCGCGGGACGCGCCTGTAACCAGGGCTACCTTCTTATCCATTATCCAACCTTAGCTCGTAATAAATTGCAGTGCTGCTTCGATGGACTTGCCGTCTAGCAAACTATGCACAGGGAATCTTCTTTCGATTCGACGATTCAATCCAGTGAGCACTTTTCCAGGACCACACTCGATCACTGCCTCAACCTCTTGTTGCATGCAGTACTTGATAGTTTCTGTCCAACGTACCGGCTCATACAGCTGTCGTACCAATGCGTCGGTGATTTTATCGGGCTCCTGGTAGCTAGCCACATCCGCATTGTGAATGACCGCAGTACTCGGCGCTTGAATTTCAACCGAAGTAAGCGCCTGCGCCAAAGTCTGCGCGGCAGGTCGCATCAGTTCACAGTGGGACGGAACACTTACGTCGAGTTTAACCGCCATTTTGGCACCAGCTGCTTTGGCAGCTTCCGAAGCTGCGTCCACCGATGCCGCCTCACCCGCAATCACAATTTGCCCGGGTGAATTAAAGTTTGCCGGGGATACCACGCCCTGCGTATCCGCGCAGACTTGCTTAACCGCATCGTCGTCCAGGCCAATAATCGCCGCCATGGCGCCGCTTCCGGCCGGCACGGCAGCCTGCATGGCTTCTGCTCGTATGCGGACCAAACGAACCGCATCAGCAAACGTCATACTGCCAGCGGCTACCAAAGCGCTATATTCACCCAGACTGTGGCCCGCCAGCATTTTGGCATCGGGTCCATCCAACGCTTGCCAGACACGATATGTTGCAATTCCCGCAGTCAAAACAACTGGCTGTGTGTTGGTGGTCAGATCCAATGTCTCTTTGGGACCAGAGCGCGCCAGACGCAACAGGTCCTCACCAAGTGCATCAGATGCCTCTTCAAAAGTATGCTTGACCACGGAAAACTGGTCCGCAAGGTCGTCTATCATGCCGACAGACTGTGAGCCCTGACCAGGAAATACAAGTGCAAATGATTTCATGAATCCCTCAATTCACGCAGAAAACGGCTGGCTGCTCAGCCGATAAGGTTAATACCGTATGAGTGCGCTGCCCCAGGTGAAACCGCCGCCGAACGCTTCCAGCAAAATCAGCTCATCCCGCTTAACCTGACCTGATCGAACTGCAGCATCCAATGCCAGAGGTACCGAGCCAGCACTGGTATTGCCGTGCTGATCAACCGTCACAATGACGCGTTCCATCGGCATACGCAGCTTTTTCGCGGTTGCATTGATAATACGAAGATTTGCCTGATGGGGGATCAGCCAATCGATATCGTCTTTCGTCAGATCATTTGCCGCCAGCGTTTCGTCTACGATACTACCTAACGTGCGTACGGCAACTTTGAAAACTTCATTGCCGCGCATCTGGACCCGAACGCCCCCATGCTCCGCAGCTTCGAAGCCTCTTGACACACCCACAGGGGCTTGTAGCAAATCTGCATAACCACCATCGGCGTGAATGTGCGTAGAAAGCACCCCAGGTTTCTCGTCCCGTTCCAGCACGACTGCACCAGCACCATCGCCAAACAGCACACAGGTGCTGCGATCACCCCAGTCCAGCATGCGCGTTAAGGTTTCGGCACCCACTACGAGCGCACGACGCGCGTCACCTACTCGAACAAACTTGTCGGCAACGCTCAGCGCGTAAATGAAACCAGAACAGGCTGCATTAACATCCATCGCACCAATACCGTTCATCCCCAGGCGATGCTGCAACAGGCAGGCGGTGCTCGGAAACACGATATCTGGTGTCGTAGTACCTAAAACCAGAACATCGATATCTTCTGGCTTTACACCAGCGGCATCCATTGCCTTCAACGCCGCCTGCTCGGCAAGATCACAAGTGGTCTCGCCGTCTGCAGCAATATGACGTTGTTTGATGCCGGTCCGCTCCTGAATCCAGGTGTCAGACGTTTCGACCATCTTTTCCAGGTCGTGGTTGGTTAAGACCTTTTCTGGAAGATGGCTACCGGTGCCAATGATTCTGGAATAGTACAGCGGTCTGCTCCTGGCTGGTGCGTATAACTAAGTTAGCGCGTACGGCAAATTTAATATGCATACCGGCCCTATGCGACCGGCGCGCACTTTACTCGACGTCTTCTACTTCGGTCGCGGTATCAAAGATTTTGCGGCCTCGGTAGTAGCCCTCTGGGCTGATGTGGTGGCGCAAGTGCACTTCACCAGTGGTGGGCTCAATAGAGAGCGCCGGTGACTTCAAGCTGTCGTGTGAACGACGCATGCCGCGCTTAGACGGGGTTTTGCGGCTCTTTTGAACTGCCATGGTATATCTCCTAAATAAATTTCAGCTGTTACTTATCTTTGTTCTTCTGCTTTAACGCAGATAGTTGCGAAAAAGGACTATCTACTTTTTCAGCAACTTCTAAATTCTCGCCGGTGGACCATTCCAGAGGTTCGCCGTCAGCCACTGCTACGACGGGCAGTGACAAAATTAGTTCATCTTCGAGCAAGTCCATCAACTTGAACGGCTCGTCGGGCACCAGCAGTGGCTCGTAACCCTCAGGCAGTGCCGCCTCGTCTGCTTCATTTGCAATCAAACCCAGCAGTACTTCGCGATCGACTTGATAGGCAAAAGGCTGCAGCGATCGTTGACACTGCAACATCAATTCGCCTTCTATCTGCAGTTCGCAAAATGGCACGCCCAAGTCGTCAACGCCAAACTGCATGACAAAGTCGACCTGCCCTTCGGTCGATTCCAGCTGGTCGGCCAAACGCGTAAAACGCTCGACGGGCCAACTGCCCCGAAACCCTCGGCGGGCGTTCACTAACTGCCATAAATCGGC
>CAZVYE010000025.1:0-26913 GCA_964630895.1 uncultured Gammaproteobacteria bacterium
TGGCGCTCACCTTAATTTTTGCGCTGCTGGTCGTGCCGCTTTTATCCAGGCAGCTAACGAAACTGGTTCAGCAAATTCCAAGCTATATTTCCCAGTTCCGCGAGTTGATGCTCACCTTACCGGAGAAATATCCCAATATTGTCACCGAGCAGCAGATTGCTGAATTATTTACCAAAATTGGCGATGAGCTGGTGCTGCAGGGGCAAGAGTTGGTCACCTACACGTTCAGCTCTATCAGCGGCATTATTGCTCTCATAATATTTTTGGTGCTGGTGCCAGTGCTGGTGTTCTTTCTCATGAAAGACAAGCAGAAGATTTTGGGGTGGTTTACCCAGTTTTTGCCCAAGGAAAGGGAGCTGGCGACCAAGGTGTGGTCTGAAGTAGACGTTCAGATTGGCAACTATGTTCGCGGCAAGGCGTTGGAAATATTGATTGTGGGCGTGGTGACGTTCGTTACGTTTCGATTCCTTAATCTGCAGTACGCCTTGTTACTGGCAACCATTGTGGGATTCTCTGTACTCATTCCTTACATTGGTGCTGCAGTCGCCACCATCCCGGTGGCAATCATTGCTTTCTTCCAGTTTGGCTGGGGTCCAGAATTTTTCTACGTGATTTTGGCGTACGGCATTATTCAACTGTTAGATGGTAATGCGCTCGTGCCGCTGCTGTTTTCAGAGGTGGTGAATTTACATCCCGTGGCGATCATCGCGGCCGTGCTTTTGTTTGGTGGTATCTGGGGGTTCTGGGGTGTTTTCTTTGCCATTCCGCTGGCGACCTTCTGCAGCGCGGTGATTAGTGCCATTGCGGGTCGAGATCGAGAGGCTGATGATGAGAACGGCGATACCGAGCAGGTGATCGCCGCTCCCTGAAAGCGCCAATTACATTATTTGTGACGTGTAATCGGCCAGTCTTGAGCGCTCGCCTCGACGCAGGGTAATGTGTCCACTGTGACGCCAGTTTTTGAATCGATCCACCGCAAAGGTTAATCCCGATGTGGTTTCGGTCAGGTAAGGCGTATCAATTTGTTCTACATTGCCCAAGCAAACCATTTTGGTTCCGGGTCCGGCCCTGGTGAGCAGGGTCTTGATTTGTTTTGGCGTAAGATTCTGGGCTTCGTCTATGATGACGTAGCGGTTTAAGAATGTTCGGCCGCGCATGAAGTTCAAAGAACGAATCTTAATTCGGTTTGCCAGGAGATCGTTGGTGGCAGCGCGCCCCCAGTCACCAGCATCAGTGGTGCCAGTTAGAAACTCTAGGTTGTCCGTTAGGGCACCCATCCAGGGGGTCATTTTCTCTTCTTCGGTGCCGGGCAAGAAGCCAATGTCCTCGCCAACCGGCACGGTTGCCCGAGTCATAATAATTTCGCTGTAGCGCTTTTCCTCAAGCGTTTGCACCAATCCGGCAGCCAAAGAAAGTAGCGTTTTCCCTGTTCCCGCTGTACCCAGCAAGGTGACGAAATCTATTTCGGGATCCATCAATAGATTCAGGGCAAAGTTTTGTTCTCTGTTGCGTGCCGTAATGCCCCAAACGCTATTGCTCTCTGAGCGATAGTCGCTGGCGATGCGCAATATGGCACGATCGTCCTCAAATTCCTGGACTACCGCCTCGGTGCCATTCTCACCCGGCAGGTACAAAAATTGGTTGAGGTGCCATTCTTCCGTATCTGGGTGGCTTAGTCCGTAAAAGGTGTGGCTTCCCTCAGTCCAGGAGTCGACCGATTCTGCGGTATCCCAAAAGTCTTCTTCTAACTTGCCGGCTCCGGTATACAGGAGGGCCAGGTCATCCAGCGCACGATCATTCTGGTAATCCTCTGCAGGAATGCTATGAATGGCAGCTTTAATCCGTAAATTGATATCTTTGGAGACCAGCACGACCTCGTATTTCGGCCGGCTCTTGCGCAGTTCCAACGTCGCTGCGATGATTTCATTGTCGGCGACGGTGATAGAGCTATCCCTGGGTGTAGTTTGAAACCAGAGTACTCCCCCACCGTCTTCATCTTCACCAATGTGAAGCCAGTCAGGATGTTTTAACGGGACTCCCTGCTCAATATTGTTCGACGCATTTACCTCCATCAGCTCATTCATAAAGCGGCTGGCTTGACGGACATTGCGGGATACCTCCGACATGCCCTTCTTGGCCCGATCCAACTCTTCCAACACAACCATGGGTAAGAAAATGTCGTGCTCTTGAAAGCGAAACAGGGCGGTTGGATCGTGCATTAATACGTTGGTGTCCAGCACATAAATTCGTTTGCTTTTTGACATCAAGTCGGTGGTCTCCCCTAGATGAAAAGGACTTAGGTTAGGACTAGGATAGTTCTTGCGCTGCTTCTAGCACGTTTTCCACGTGCCCGGGCACGCGAATCTTGCGCCACTCGCGCGCTAATTTGCCTTCCTTATCTATTAAGAAAGTGCTGCGCTCGATGCCCATCACCTTCCGGCCATACATGTTTTTTTCTTTGATTACGTCAAATTGCTTGCACAGGGTTTCGTCTGGATCGGAGATTAGCTCAAACGGGAACTCTTGCTTCTCTTTAAATCGCTCGTGACTTTTGAGGCTGTCCCGTGAAATACCAAAAATCTCGGTGTCAGCTGCCTGGAACTGTGCGTACATATCGCGAAAATTCTGGCCTTCAGTGGTGCAGCCTGGGGTGGAATCTTTTGGGTAGAAGTACAGCACAACATTTTTGCCACGTAGATCGTCCAGCGTAACGGTCGAATCGCTGGTTGCTGGGGCTGTGAACGGTGGGACGGGTTGACCGGTTTCGATCATACGATTTCCTCATGACTATTGCGTTTGATTGAAGCAGATTCCTCTGGTCTGGTACACGTTTGCAACGCCGTGGCGGCACGGAACTTCCAGCGCAGGGAATAAGAAAAGATTGGGGCCGATTGGTATGTGTGTGAGCACAGCGGCATGTAACAATGAAACCACGAAGCGGCTCACAGGTCTAGCCCTTTCGGCGAATGATAATTCCCTGACAGATTGGTTGACCGAGAATTGCCAGCCTCGGTCATGGCATTTTCATGCACATATCAGTAGTATGCGCGCATTTGGAAGCGTCGATGACTTACAGAGATAACATCAGCGGTGCGCTACAGGGCAGCATGGTGGCCCTGGTAACGCCGTTTGACGCTGAAGGTCGACTTTGTGCTGCAACGTTACGCAATCTGGTGCAGATGCATCTTGCGGCGGGTACCAGTGCGATTGTTGCGGCCGGTACTACCGGAGAAGGCTGTGCGCTCTCTGAGAGTGAATTTTGTCAGCTTATCGAAGTCGTAGCAGAAGAAGTCAACGGTCGGGTTCCCGTTGTGGCTGGCGCTGGTGCAGCCCATACACAAGGTTGCTTGCGCTGGATCGAGTTGGCGGACGGGCGTGGCGCGGATTTCATGCTGTGTGTCACTCCGTATTACTTAAAGACAACGCAAGCGGGATTAAAGGCGCATTACGAGGTATTGGCAGATGCCTCGACGGCCCCCATTATTCTGTATAACGTACCTGGAAGAACTGGCAGCGATTTGCAGCCCGAGACCACAGGTGAGTTATCGCATCATGAAAATATTGTAGCTATAAAAGAAGCAGTATCCGGGCCAGACCGGGTAAGGAATATTCTGCGCTGTTCGCGGGACGATATGGTAGTAGTGAGTGGTGACGACGCGACTTGTATGCTGGCCGCGCAGGCCGGTGCGAAAGGCGTGATAAGTGTCACCGCAAACGTTGCGCCCCAGGCCATGCAAAAGATGTTTGCCCTGTGGCAGTCGGGCCAAGAGGAGCAAGCCTTTGGCATGCAAGGTCAATTGATGGCACTGCATGAACTTTTGATGACCGAGCCTAATCCGATACCGGCAAAATATATGCTGAGTCGGATGGGCTGTATAGAAAACATACTCAGGTTGCCATTGATATCTGCTAGCGCACCGTTGCGTGCGAAAATTGATGACGCAGTACAGCGGTATGGCAACCTCCTTTGGAATAAACATTGCGAAGAAGACAACGAATCATGTTGAACCGGATTACAAGATATTGCCTACTCCTTTTGACTGGCGTGGCATTGGCCGGCTGTAGCTGGGTGCCAGAGCAGGGCGAATATGCCAAGACAGCTGAGTCCAAGCCATTGGAAGTGCCGCCAGATTTGGACGCTCCAGCCGCGGATGGCGCAGTGCAGGTGCCCAAGGTAGATGGCACTCAGTCGCCACCGCCACCGGAGGCACCGCCTGCTGCAGTAGGTAGAAATTACGACGGCGTTGCCACCGCGTCCGGACAAAATGCCGGCGTCAGCAGTGAGCTGCGTGGTAATACACTGATCATCGAAGATTCATTAGAAGCTTCCTGGCGACGAGTTGAGTTTGCTGCTGAGCGGGCAGGGCTTGCGGCGCGCGATGCTAATCGTGAAAAGGGAACAATGAAGCTGGAATTTACCGACTTGGACGCGCGCCAGAATCGACCCGGATTTTTCTCACGCCTGTTTAGCCGAGACAAAGGGCCAAGTGACGATACCGGCCTTTATCAGCTTACGTTTACCAGTGAGGACGACGAACAGACCTTGATCAATCTGGCCAGCAGTTCTGGTGAAGAGGTGGATGTTCGTATCGGAGAGAAAGTATTAGGTGCCATTCGAGCGCGCCTGTAAGTTTTCTCACCGTCAGGTAATTGCGCATTTTTTAAAGCGCGGCGGATAAATAAGGTTGAGTGGCTCGGATTCCGGGCCACTTGGTTTATCCGCGAACGACGCTGCATGGTCGCTGAGTGCTGCGCCTAGCGTTCCAGCTTGTCTAGTTTGTCTTTTACTTCTGCCCATTCATCCGCATCGCAGGGCGCGTCTTTCTTTTCTGTTATCACAGGCCATATTTGGGCTAGATCGGCGTTAATCTGCAAAAACTTTTCCTGACCTTCGGGTAAGTCATCGTCAGGTAGAATTGCCTCCACCGGACACTCGGGCTCACACAAAGTGCAATCAATACACTCCTCTGGATCTATGACTAAAAAATTCGGACCTTCATGAAAACAGTCCACGGGGCAAACCTCAACGCAGTCAGTGTATTTGCATTTGATGCAGCTCTCCGTAACCACAAATGTCATTCGTAACTCCTCAATAAAATCGTTTGGCGATACCGTTAGTAACGATCAACCGCCGTTGGTTGACAATATTCTGGCACGATCTTAGAGCCCCTGCTACGATATTGCGGTCCGCAGTGTCGAGTACGAGACCTCACCATTAATACCAAGCCCTTGATTATTCCCCGGTCTGAGCACGGAATTTCGCGTAAGCAAATATGTGATAACGCACTGAAAGTTTTGTATCGGCTGCGCAGTGCGGGATTTGGCGCGTATCTGGTTGGCGGTGGCGTGCGGGACCTGCTTTTGGGCATACAGCCGAAAGATTTTGACATAGCGACAAATGCGACCCCGGAAGAAATTCGTGAGCTTTTTCGCAACTGCCGGTTAATTGGCCGCAGATTTCGTCTGGCTCATATTCACTTTGGCCGCGATTACATTGAGGTCGCGACCTTTCGCGGTGCTGGTAGTGGCAAGCAGGCCGCAGGGTCGAATGGGCGCGTGTTGGATGACAATGTCTATGGCACCATTGAGGAAGATGCGCAGCGCCGTGACTTTACGGTAAACGCCCTTTACTACAACATCGACGATTTCTCAGTGAGAGACTTTGTTGGCGGTGTCGCAGACGTAGAGCAACGTTTGCTAAGTATGATTGGCGACCCGGAGGAACGATATAGAGAAGACCCGGTGCGCATGTTGCGGGTGGTTCGTTTTGCCGCGAAGCTCGATTTTGCAATTGAAGAAAAGACGTTGGAGCCTATTGCCAAGCTGGGCGATTTGCTGGATGACATTCCACCAGCGCGTTTGTTTGAAGAAGTGCTTAAGCTGTTTCTGACCGGGCATGCAGAAGCCTCTTTACGTGAGTTGATGCAACACGATTTGCTGCGTCAGCTGTTTCCTCAAACGGCCAAGCTCCTGGCCAGTCCTGAAGGAGAGCAGTATCTACCGATGCTGCAACAAGCAGCTCGAGATACCGATGCGCGCATTGCGGCAGACAAGCCGGTAACGCCGGCTTTTTTGTTCGCGACCATGTTGTGGCCAGCCTACGATTTACAGCGCAAGCGGCTGGTTGAAAAAGAGCACTTGTCGATTTTTGATGCGTTTCAGCTGGCATCCGATCGGGTTATCCGTAATCAGTTGGACCGCATATCCATTCCCAGACGTTTTAGCACGCCCATGCGCGAAATATGGTCTATGCAAAATCGCCTGCCACGGAATCGCGGAAAGCGGGGCCAAAAGCTCATGACCCATCCACGCTTCCGTGCAGCTTATGATTTTTTGTTATTGCGGGCGGTAATCGAACCGGACATGGTGGAGCTGGCAGAATGGTGGACCAAGGTTCAGGATGTTTCTGCCGGCGCGCAGAAAAAGATGTTTTTTGAGGGTGACAAACCTCGCAAGCGCAGACGTAAGCGACGCGCGGACTCTTCCAAGCAAGCGGCGACCTGAAGACGGTGAGGGTGAGCACTATTTTTCTTGGGGTCGGTGCAAATCTTGGAGAGCCGATCAATCAGCTGAAACAGGCAGCCAGGTTTATCTCTCGTTTGGATGGACTGGAGTGGGAAAAACAATCTGATATTTTCCAATCCGAACCCTGGGGTTCCAGTGAACCCCAGCCAAATTATCTCAATGCTGTGGTGCAACTAACCATAGATGCTTCCTTCTGGATGCCCGAAGAATTGATGGAAGCGCTGCTCAGAGTGGAAGATCAAATGGGCCGTGTTCGCAAGGAGCGTTGGGGGCCGCGCAATATAGATATCGATTTGCTCGCTTGGGATCAGCGAATCATTGGGGGCGACGCGCTGCAACTGCCCCATCCCCGTATTCGTGAGCGCAGGTTCGTACTGCAGCCGTGGGCACAGATTGCGCCAAACTGGATGCTGCATGGCAACAGCATTGCGTACTGGGAGTCCCAGTGCGACGGCTCGCCGCTACCCTCTGTTTGTTCTGCACAAGCCTGGCGGCCACCGTTGGGTCGTACCACCGAACGCGTTACTATGCGCGTTTCTCATAAAGACTAAAAACCCCATGTATTCAAGCATGAGCGATGCCAAGCCATTAACGGTCCCGGCGTTGGTACAAATGAAGCAGCAGGGCGAGCGTATTGCTACCGTTACGGCATACGACGCCACTATGGCGAGCGTCGTCGACGCAGCAGGCGTGGATATGGTTCTGGTGGGTGACTCGCTCGGCATGGTTGTGCAAGGGCACGACAGCACGCTGGGTGTCACCGTGGATCACATTGTGTATCACTGCGCTGCCGTGCGGCGTGGATTACACCGCGCCGTGTTAGTCGCCGATATGCCGTTTATGAGTTTTGTCAGCAGTGAACGAGCCCTGGATGCTGCTGGCAGGATGCTGGCAGAAGGCGGAGCCCAGATGGTCAAGCTGGAAGGGGCAGGGCAAGTTGTGGATACGACCCGTCGCTTGGTGGCAAACGGTATACCCGTGTGTGGACACCTGGGGCTTACGCCGCAACATGTTCATGCATTTGGAGGGTATCGTGTCCAGGCCCGCGAAGAAGATTCCGCAAAGCAGCTATTGCAAGATGCAGCCGCGTTGCAAGACGCGGGCGCAGCTCTGCTTGTGCTGGAATGTGTGCCCGCTGAACTGGCGCGCCAGGTAACCGAGTCGCTGGACATACCCACCATAGGAATCGGTGCCGGGCTGGACTGTGATGGTCAGGTACTGGTGTTACAAGACCTGCTTGGACTTACCGCTGGTCACCGGCCCAAGTTTGTACGTGACTTTTCCCAAGGAAAATATCCCGTGAAACAGGCGGTCGAAAACTATGTTGAGGCCGTAAGGCAGGGAACATTTCCCGCTGCGGCAGAGAGCTATCAGTGAATTCGCTGCAGATCCAGGACAGTGCTGATTTGCGTGAAGCAGTCGCTGACTGGAAGAGTGACGGTCAAATGGTCGGCTTTGTGCCAACCATTGGCAACTTGCATGCAGGCCACCTGGCGCTGGTAAAACAAGCTAAAGACCAATGCGATCGCGTAGTGGTCAGCATATTCGTAAATCCAGCACAGTTTGGCCCAAATGAAGATCTGGCCAGTTATCCTCGTACATTGGATCAAGATCTCCGGGCTCTGGGTGATGCAAGCGCGGACGCGGTTTTTGTCCCCAGCGTTGAACAAATGTATCCAACAGGGGTGCGGCAGGGCACGCAGGTCTCTGTGCCTGGCATATCAGAGGATTTGTGTGGTGCGAGCCGGCGCGGACATTTCGATGGCGTAGCAACGGTTGTAACCAAGCTGTTCAATCTGGTGCAGCCTGAAGCCGCATTTTTTGGCCAGAAGGATTATCAACAACTATTGGTGATTCGCAAAATGGTGGATGAGCTGTGCTTTCCGATCGAAATTGTTGCTTGTCCGACTGTGCGAGCCGAAGATGGCCTTGCGCTTAGTTCTCGTAACGGTTATTTGACGCCAGACCAGCGCCGCGTCGCGCCAGTTTTGTACGCTGAGCTACAGCGAGCAGCGCAGCTGCTGTGGGCAAGCAAGTGTCCATGGGGTCAAATTGCCGATTCTGTGAAGCAAAATCTCAAACAGCAGGGGTTTGACGTCGAATATCTGGAATTGCGCGATGCTAAGACCCTGGCACCCAGTCCAGATTCCACAGAATCAGTCGTCATTTTGGTGGCAGCGAGGCTGGGAACCACCCGACTTATCGACAATTTTGTGATTTCCAGGTGAATTATGCGCCATTAATGACGATAAAATGTTGTTTATCTGCAACAGTTGACTTTTTGCAACAAAACGTTGCGCAAATGTTGGCATTAGGGCGGTTTTAGTGCTAGTATTTCTCCACCCTCGAGATACCGCCTAAAGTCCTTTTGGACACACTCTCGAGGCGCAGGGCGCATTTGTTTTAAGGTAATCGTCACTCCGATTCTGCCCCCTCTCCCGAAAGGTTGAGGGGGCTTGTTTTTTTCTGGCTTCCGAAATTCCTCGGAAATGCCAGTGTTTCACTGGTTTCTAAGCCCTGTCGCCTTGATTTTTGTGCAAATTGAGCATATCTCGATGGATGACGCGTGATCGAGCATTTGTTAGACTCGCGCGCCCCGAGCCGAGCGCCAGCAGCGGGCGTTTCGTGGTAGTTTCGCAACAACAGGAAATTGCAATGCAACTGAACATGCTGAAAGGCAAAATTCATCGCGCGACCGTAACGCAGGCGGAGCTTGATTACGAAGGGTCATGTGCTATTGATGATACTCTGCTGAAGGCTTCTGGTATTCGCGAGTTTGAGCAGATCCATATCTACAACATTACCAGCGGCGAACGCTTCGTAACCTATGCGATTCGGGCAGAATCCGACAGCGGGACCATTTCAGTTAACGGTGCAGCGGCACACCGTGCGAAGCCTGGTGACCTGGTGATTATCTGCGCGTTTACCTCAATGGACGCAGCTGAGGCAGATCAGCACGCACCCAGCCTGGTTTACGTAGACGAGCAAAACCGCATTAGCCACAGTAAGAACGCCATCCCTGCCCAAGCCGCGTAAGAACTTCTTCGCTAGTTAGATTCTCATTTCTACGTCAGCCTCTGGCGAGAAGCATGCCCGGCTCGCTGCAGCGAGCCGATTCGATCCAGATTCTTTCCAGGCCAGTAGCAATGTGCACGGGGTTTGGTTAAATTCCACTGGGTTTCTTAAGCAAAGGGGATCGTCTTGACGGACGAACTGTTCAAGCAAGAGTCGCGCTTGCGTGACGCCCGCATTGTAGACATCAATGCAGAGTCGGCGCACATCGACGATGTAAGTCTTCCCGGGCTCACACTGGATACCACCGCCCACGCCCTTGATCGCCATGCTTGGGACGCCCTTGCGGGTTTTGCGAAATCTAAAAATATCTCCGACAAGTTTCAGCGTTTGTTTGCCGGAGAAGTCGTCAACGTGACGGAATCCCGAGCGGCCCTGCACACTGCGTTGCGTGGCCACGTAGGCTCAACTCAAATTGCTCAGAATGCCTCGGAACTTGTCCAGAATACCTTGCGCTCCATGCGAGAGTTTGTGGTGTCCATTCTGGATGGGTCAAAAACTTCGGCAACGGGCAAGTCTTTCACCGATGTGCTGCATATTGGTATTGGTGGTTCAGATTTAGGGCCACGACTGATTTGCGATGCTTTGGCCAAATCAGAAACCGATGAGCAACCTGGCCTGCGATCTCATTTTCTTTCGAACGTGGATGGCCACGCTTTACGCGCATTGCAAAGCAAACTCGACCCCGAATCTACGCTGGTAACGGTTTGCTCAAAAAGTTTTTCTACGCAAGAAACCCTGACCAATGCGGCGGCTGTAAAGCAGTGGTTGGAATCGGCGCTTGGAGCAGCCGCAGGCAGGCACTTCGTTGGTATCACAAGCAAGCCGGAGAAAGCTCAGGCCTTCGGGCTGCGGTCAGATGCAATCTTTCCTATGTGGGATTGGGTGGGCGGTCGATTCTCGCTTTGGTCGGCAGTGGGATTACCTATCGCATTGAGCTTGGGGTGGCAACAATTTGCTGATCTTCTAGACGGTGCGGCGTCAGTTGATGCCCACGTCCAAGCCACCACGGGGCTGGAAAATGCCGCTTTGCGGCTAGGGCTGCTGGATTATTGGTACCGCACGATACGGGGGGCGCAAAGCCGGGCAGTTGTTGCATACGATGATCGATTGGGTTTGCTTGTGCCTTATCTGCAGCAGTTGGAAATGGAATCCTGCGGCAAGAGTGTTGGCGTGGACGGTGCTAGTCTTGCGAGCCCCACCGGGCCTATTATTTGGGGCGGTGTTGGCACGGATGGACAACATGCATACTTTCAATGGCTGCACCAGTCCACAGATTTCTCTCCGGTGGATTTTATAGGTATCGCGAATCCCGATCATGAGTTCCCAGAACAGCATCGTACGCTGTTGGCTAATCTGTTGGGTCAGCGTGCAGCGCTGATGCGAGGCCGTAGCCCGGAGCGGGTTGCGCAATTGCGCCCAGACGCGGACGACTGGCTGATTCCCCATCTTACTTTTGCAGGCAATCGACCCAGCAATCTGCTGGTCCTCGATCGCCTCAACGCGAAAAACCTGGGGTCGCTGCTGGCTTTGTACGAGCACAAAGTATTTGTGCAAGGCGTGCTGTGGGACATCAATCCATTTGATCAGTGGGGCGTAGAATTGGGTAAGCAGTTGGCTAACCGCATGTTGCAGGACTCTGCGCAGGAGTCCGGTTTGAGTCAGTGGGATGCGTCTACTCAGCGCTGGTTAAAGCGTCTTCTGTAGACACAATTGTTCAAGCTACTGATCGCCTCGCGCGCGATCCCGTTTTTCGAACTGTTGCTCTAAGGCCCATTGAACGTGTTCTTTAACTAATTCAGATGGGTGCGACTCACGACTTTTAAGGGCTGCAATTACCGACTCTGAATATGCTTCGTTGCCCAGCGCTACGGCAATATTGCGCAGCCAGCAGTCGTGCCCAATGCGACGAATTGCAGAACCTTCGGTATTTTTCAAAAACGCTTCTTCGCTCCAGGCAAACAGCGCGATCAGGTCAGCGTCATCCAGGTTGTGTCGCGGATGAAAATCTGCTTCGTCCGTTGGTTCGCTAAATTTGTTCCACGGGCAGGCGATCTGGCAATCATCGCAACCGTAAATGCGATTGCCCATGGCAGGTCGAAGGGATTCTGGGATAGAAGACCTTAACTCGATAGTCAAGTATGAAATGCAGCGACGCGCGTCCACTTGATAGGGGCCAACGATGGCATCCGTAGGGCAGGCAGGTATGCAGCGGCTGCAGCTACCACAGTGTTCCGTAGCAGGCTGGTCGACAGGCAGCGGTAAGTCGGTAAACAACTCGCCTAAGAAAAACCAGGAGCCGGTCTTTTGATGCAGCAAATTGCTGTGTTTGCCGATCCAGCCTAAGCCCGCCTTTTGCGCCACCGCTTTTTCCAGCACAGGCGCGCTATCTACAAAAGCCCGATAGCCAAAGGGGCCGATTTCGTTTCGAATCTTGTCACCCAGCTTCACCAGCCGTTTACGCATGAGCTTGTGATAATCGCGACCTAGAGCGTAACGGGATACGTACGCCTTGCTGGGCTGCTCCAATACGTCATCCCAGGGCGCAACATCTGGCGGCATATAGTCCATGCGTACGCTGATTATTCGGGTGGTTCCGGCTACCAATTGGTCTGGTTGATAGCGCATTGCGCCGTGCCGCTCCATGTATTCCATCTCGCCGTGGAATCCTTTGGCTAGCCATGCTTCCAGACGGTTTCCGTGTTCATCCAGCTCGGTGTCCGCGACGCCAAATGCCTGAAAACCCAAATCGCGACTCCACTGGCCGATGCGATGCTTTAAATCGAGAAGCTGTTGGGTAGAAAGTGATTCGGTCATGGCGACATTGTAGTGCTTGCGAGCAAAGGGTCACTCTTGGATTGCGAAATGAATGGAGACGGGCCAATATTCGTCACGAAGATAAAGGAAATCGCAGATGCAATTGCCAACTAGATTATACACCGCAGAACAGTCACGCTCGCTAGATGCTGCGGTTATAGCAGACGGCATTGACAGTTTTAAACTCATGCAGCGGGCCGCTCAAGCCTGCTTCGATCAATTGCAACGCATAATTGATGCCGGAGCAAACATTTGCGTGGTTTGTGGTCTGGGCAACAATGCGGGCGACGGTTATCTGGTGGCTGCGCTTGCGCATGCCGCGGGATATGCGGTGAAGGTGCTGCACGTCGCCGATCCAGACAAGTTGCAGGGTGATGCCAGGCGCGCTTTTGATCACTGCGCGGGTAGAGGCGTGTCGATACTGCGATACAGCGACAAGCAGGTAGAAAAAGCAGATTTCATCGTTGATGCAATTTTCGGGACTGGATTGTCGCGGCCGGTCGAAGGTGACTTTGCAGATGCCGTGGCAGGTATTAACAGCTGCGAAGTGCCCGTAGTCTCCGTAGATATTCCTTCCGGGCTATGCGCGGATACCGGGGCGGTTTTGGGGGTGGCCGTATGCGCTGACGTTACGGCAACGTTCATTGGTTTGAAGGTGGGTCAGTTCACAGGACAAGGACCGGAACGAGTTGGCACGCTGGTTTTTGACGATCTTGGTGCGCCAGAAGCTGTTTTACAGAATGCGCAATACGTTGCCGAGCGGTTGGATGCCTGCTGGCTTCAATCTCAATTAGAGCCTTTGAGTAAGGTTGCCCACAAAGGTAGTCGAGGCAAAGTGTTAGTGGTTGGCGGCGACTTGGGGATGGCTGGAGCCCCTGTCCTTGCGGCATTAGGCGCAATGCGTGCCGGGGCGGGGATGGTCAAGATAGCCACTCGACCAACTCACGCGGGCTCGTGTGCGTCTCACCTGCCGGAAATTATGTGTCAGGGAGTTGCACAAGAAGATGGCCTCGGTGAGTTAATTGACTGGGCGGATGCCATAGTGATTGGTCCGGGGCTGGGTCGAAGTGAATGGAGCGAAGCATTATTCGGGGCAGCCCTGCAGTCCGGACTGCCCATGGTGTTGGATGCCGATGCGCTGTATTGGCTAGGTCAATCGGACCAGGAGTTGCCGAAACATTGCGTGCTGACACCGCATCCTGGTGAAGCTGCACGATTGCTTGACACAACCATCGACAATATTGAATCAGATCGACCGCGAGCCGTGGCCAAAATACACCAGCAGTTTGGTGCAGTAGCCTTGCTCAAAGGCGCTGGGACGCTGGTCCAGGGTGATGCGCTGGTAGTGTGCAGCGCTGGCAACCCAGGCATGGGAACGGCCGGTAGCGGTGATGTGCTCAGTGGCGTGGTCGGTGCCCAATTGGCGGCGGGCCACAACGAAGAGGTGGCCACGCAGATAGCGGTAGTGATGCATGCTGTAGCGGGCGATCTTGCAAGTCGAGATGGAGAACGAGGAATGATGGCGACGGATATTGCACAGGCGCTGCGAGGCGCGGCTAATCCATGAGCGAAGTCGCAGAAGTTACCCGAGAAGTCTTGGGTGAATCAGGCTGGTGCCAACTAACTGAGCCGCTGGCCGCTGCCCTGCGTGGCGGTATCGTAGTTTATTTGCTGGGCAATCTGGGTGCAGGCAAGACAACGTTTGTTCGGCAACTGCTTCGGGACTGCGGCTACTCAGGCAGGGTCACCAGTCCAAGTTACAGTCTGGTAGAAACTTATCAGCTTGAAGGGTTTCGGCTAAATCACCTGGACCTCTATCGTCTGACGGATCCAGAAGAACTTGAGTTCCTGGGGGTGCGGGAGCAGCTAGGCGATGAAGATTGCCTGGTGGTGGAATGGCCCCAGCGGGGGCGCGGTGTACTGCCAGAAGCCGATTTGATCGTTAAACTTAGTGGATTAGGGGCGTCTCGCACCGCCATTCTCTCATCTGTATCCACTGCGGGCGAGCAATTATTGCACGCGATTAGAGTCGAAAGCACGCCTGAAACTTAAGAAAAAACCTGAACTCTCATTCATAAAATCAAGGGTTTGCCTTGTGTTTTGAACAAAAAACATGAAAAATACCCTCTGAGTTACCTTGTGGGTTAAAGAAAATTCGCGAGATGCGTGCATTCCTGCTCCCATTGCTGATTGTTGTTTCCATGCCTGCGGCGTATGCCGCCGAGGTGCAGGGTATCCGTTTTTGGGCGGGTCCAGATCATACCCGCGCGGTCATCGATGTGACCGAGGAAGTCAACTACAAGGTATTTACGCTAGATAATCCTCATCGCGTTGTGGTCGATATCGAGCAGACCGTGGCACAAGACCAGCCTCCGCGACAAGAAGTCGACCAGGGGGTGTTGGACACCGTTCGCACCGGTAAGCGTGACAACGGTGGTCTGCGCGTTGTATTCGATCTGAAAGGTCGGGCCAATCCCAAGAGCTTTTTGTTGCAACCTGCGGCCAGCTACGGGCATCGCTTGGTGGTCGACCTGGAACCTCAATCCAATCCTAAAGCACGCGAGGTGAAGCGCGCTTTGCCGCCCGTTGCAAACCGAGAAATTGTGGTCGCCATCGATGCAGGCCATGGCGGCGAAGATCCAGGCGCTATTGGGCCCGCTGGCACGCGTGAGAAAGATGTTGCGCTGGCCATCGCTCGAGAGCTGAAGGCCGCCGTGGACGCAGAATATGGCATGCGCGCAATTTTGGTGCGGGACGGTGATTACTACATTCCCCACTATGATCGCCCTCAGAAGGCCAGAGATAATCGCGCCGATCTGTTTGTGTCAGTGCACGCCGATGCATTTCATAGTCCGAAGCCTCGGGGTGCCAGTGTCTTCGTGCTTTCCCGTGGCCGGGCGAGCTCAGAGGGTGCTAAATGGCTGGCTGATCGAGAAAATCGATCCGATCTCGTTGGTGGCGTCAAATTGGTGGACAAAGACGAAACGCTGGCCGCCGTGCTGCTGGATCTGTCGCAAAGTGCCAGCATGCAGGCTAGCGAGCGGGCGGCTAAGCTGGTGCTTAATCGGCTGGGTCAGGTGGCGCACCTGCACAAGAATTATGTGGAAAAAGCCTCGTTAGCGGTTCTCATTTCTCCAGATATTCCCTCAATATTCGTAGAGGCCGGCTTCATTAGTAATCCAAAAGAAGAAAAGCAGTTGAAGAACGCCAAATGGCGACGCAAATTGGCGCACGCTATTACGGACGGGATCCGCGACTACTTTTATGCAGCGCCTCCGCCCGGCACCATGCTTGCGTCTGCTAAGGGCCAACGGTCACACAAAGTTACCCGTGGTGAAACGCTCAGTCAGATCGCGCAGCGTCATCGAGTATCGGTAGACCAGATTCGAGCAGTCAATCGTATGGACACCGATTTGTTACGCATTGGTGACGTGCTGCAAATACCAGGCGCCAGCCTGTAATCACGCACCTGGCATAATTTGTTAAGCACATCATTGCGTTCCAGGTCTGGTCGCGGCACACTCCCGCCCCATGGCTATTCAGGTACTCCCCGAACAACTCATCAATCAAATCGCTGCCGGTGAGGTCGTTGATCGACCGGCCTCGGTAGTAAAAGAACTCCTGGAAAATGCGCTGGACGCGGGTTCCAGCCGCATCGATGTAGAAATCGAGGCAGGCGGTGCGAAGCTCATTCGCGTGCGCGACAACGGCAAGGGCATCCCGCAAGATCAGCTCAAACTGGCCTTGCATCGTCATGCAACCAGCAAAATCAGCTCGCTGGACGAACTGGAGCAGGTAACCAGCATGGGGTTTCGTGGTGAAGCATTGCCAAGTATCGCGTCAGTCTCTCGGTTCCGGATTGCGTCAAAATGCGAAGGCGCTGATCAGGCTTGGTGTGTCTCCAGTGACGGAGCGGAAATTTCGGCACCTGAGCCGGTGGCTCACCCCCAGGGAACTACGGTGGAAGTGCGGGACTTGTTCTATAACACCCCAGCGCGCAGAAAGTTTCTCAAGACCGAACGCACCGAGTACAACCATATCGAAGATCTGGTCAAGCGGCTCGCCCTGGCTCGGGCGGACGTGCAAATCCGGTTAAGCCACAACGGCAAAGAGCTCCGTCGCTTGCAAGGCGCTGACGACGAGGCTGCCAAATTGAAGCGTCTATCCGATCTGTTGGGACCAGCGTTTGTTGACGCAGCCCTGGCCATCGACCATAGCGGAGCGGGGCTTCGACTGTCAGGTTGGGTTGCTCGACCCGTGTTTTCCCGAAGTCAGGCAGACAGCCAATTCTTCTTTGTTAATCACCGCATGGTGAAAGATCGATTGGTAACTCATGCCATTCGTCAAGCCTATCAGGATGTGCTCTATCACGGCAGGCATCCTGCTTACGTGCTGTTTCTTGATCTCGAACCGCAGCGGGTGGATGTTAACGTGCACCCGGCCAAATCTGAGGTTCGGTTCCGAGACGGTCGGCTGGTTCATGATTTTCTGTTTCGCACATTGCATCACGCATTGGCCGAAGACAGACCGCAGGACTCCCTGGCGCAGTCGGATGCGCTGCATCGCACCGGGTCGTCGGTAGAGATAGGCAGTGGATCGCCAAATTCTTCGCTAGGCGGAGGCGGCGGTAGCTACGCGCAACAGTCCTCGATGCCGCTGCCAGTACGAGAAAATATGCAAAGCCTGAGTCAGCTTTACGGACAGATGCAAAGCGGTAGCAGTGATTCAGGCCAGCTACAGGACAATAACGAGACCCAAGACATCCCTCCCTTGGGCTATGCGGTAGCGCAGATCCACGGTGTGTTTATTCTGGCGGAAAACGCAGATGGCCTGATTGTGGTAGATATGCATGCTGCCCATGAACGCATCACCTATGAGCGGCTAAAACACAGCGTCGAAGGCGAGGGGATTCGTTCACAAACGCTGCTCGTGCCGCTATCCATAGCGGTCAGCGAAGGCGAGGCAGATCTGGTAGAGAGCCACCAGCAATCGTTTGCTGATCTGGGGTTTGAGCTGTTGCGCGCCGGGCCACAAACCATCAGAGTCTGCAAGGTTCCCACATTGTTGCACGGCGGCAACGTGGAATCTCTGGTGCGCGATGTGTTGTCCGACGTAAAACAGCATGGCAATTCTGACCGCATTCGAGCTGAAATTAACACCGTGCTCTCTACCATGGCCTGCCATGGCTCCGTTAGAGCCAATCGAAAACTCACGATTACGGAGATGAACGCTCTGCTGCGTGACATGGAGCGCACCGAGCGCAGCGGGCAGTGTAACCACGGGCGGCCAACCTGGACCCATCTATCCATGAGTGAACTGGACAAGCTCTTTATGCGGGGCCGCTGATGGCGCAGGGGCTGATCGCCATTCTGGGGCCAACGGCTGCGGGAAAAACCGATTTCGCTGTCGAGCTACTTGAGCAGTTTCCGGTAGAGCTGATCAGCGTAGATTCCGCTCAGGTCTATCGACGCATGAATATCGGCAGCGCAAAGCCAGATGCTGAGACTTTGGCGGTCGCGCCCCATCACCTGATTGACATTCGCGAGCCCTGGGAGACCTATTCTGCGTCCGATTTTGTTCAGGATGCAACGGCACTTATTGACGCCATCCATAAGAGGGGCAAGACGCCGGTTTTGGTGGGAGGGACTGTGCTCTATTTTCGCGCATTGCTACGCGGCTTATCGCCGTTACCCGGGGCGAATGACAAAGTGCGCGCGGCAATAGAAAGCGAGGCGAAAGAACTGGGTTGGGAAGCGTTACATCAGCAGTTGCGAGACGTGGATCCGGACTCTGCGGCAAGAATTCACCCCAATGATCCGCAGCGCATACAGCGTGCGCTGGAGGTATTTCGGATAACCGGTGAGCCTCTCTCTGAGCTTCAGGGCAAGGCTGAACCTGCATTCTCCGGGCCCGTAGAGAAAATTGTCGTGGCTCCAGAGCAGCGCTCACAGTTGCACGACAAGATAGAGATTCGTTTTGAGACGATGCTGGAACAGGGGCTGATCGAAGAAACCAGGGAGCTCTTGCGAGAACCCCAAATTCACGCCGAGCTACCAGCCATGCGAGCCGTGGGCTATCGGCAAGTTGCGCAGTATCTAGCGGGTGACTTTGATCGGTCCGAGTTGAGCCTAAGAGGGCTATACGCCACGCGTCAATTTGCCAAACGTCAGTTCACCTGGCTGCGTAAAGAAGCTGATGCACGCTGGGTTAATACTGCCGATGTTGCCGCAAAAAAAGCGGTTGTCTTAAAAATTGCACAGTTTTTGCAGTAAACTTTAGTTTAGGGCGCTGGTTTTTGTGCTCATACTTGCTAAGATACTGTTTTTGCGCGCTGTTGCGATGGTTTGGGATGAGCTATTGCGATCTGTAACAGTGCGCCGCGAATAACAATAAATAATGATCGGAGATGACCATGTCCAAAGGCCACTCTTTACAAGAGCCATTTTTGAATGCCCTGCGTCGTGAGCGTATTCCCGTGTCCATTTATCTGGTCAATGGCATCAAACTGCAGGGCCAAGTCGAATCGTTTGACCAATTTGTTGTTGTGTTGCGCAACACCGTCAGTCAAATGATCTACAAGCACGCAATTTCAACCGTGGTGCCCTCTCGCAACGTCAAAATGCACGATAGCGAAACCGAGTAGCCTTTGTTTATTCCGTTATTCGGGGCTTGCGCTCGCAAGTCCCTTTAGTTCTTGCTCGTCCCGCCCCATGTTATTCGTCTGTATGTTTATTGAGTTTTTCCATTGATTGATAGAGAGCGCAAAGGCGACTTTGCCGTTCTGGTTTATCCGGAAGTCGGTCGCGAACGTGGTGACGAGCAACTGCAAGAGTTTACAGACTTGGTGGAGTCTGCGGGCATTGAGATCGCCACTGTCATTCGCGCGCCGCGTGATAAACCCGAACCATCCACCTTCGTAGGTTCAGGCAAAGTCGAAGAAATTGCAGATGCGCTGGCCATGACCGGCGCAGATTTGGTGCTATTTGATACGTCTCTGGCGGCGATTCAGGAACGTAACCTTGAGCGCCAGCTCAAATGCCGTGTACATGATCGGACGACGTTGATTCTCGATATTTTTGCACAACGTGCTCGCTCTCACGAAGGTAAGCTGCAAGTCGAGTTGGCCCAGCTGCGCCACCTGTCCACCAGGCTGGTCCGAGGATGGACTCACTTGGAAAGACAAAAAGGTGGTATTGGACTGCGCGGTCCAGGCGAAACCCAGCTTGAGACAGACCGCCGTTTGCTGGCGGCTCGCGTGAAGTCGCTCAAGGCACGCTTGAAAAAGGTAGAGACTCAACGAAGTCAAAGTCGCCGCAGTCGTAAACGCAACGAAGTTCCGGTGGTTGCGCTGGTGGGCTACACCAATGCTGGCAAATCCACGTTGTTCAATGCGCTAACAGAAGGCAAGGTTTACGCAGCGGACCAGCTGTTTGCCACGCTGGACCCCACTCTGAAGGGGCTGGAACTGCCCAGCAGCACTAAGGTGGTTTTGGCCGACACAGTGGGATTTGTGCGAGATTTGCCGCACGAACTTATCGCGGCATTTAGGGCCACGCTGCAGGAGACCAAAGAAGCCGATTTATTGCTCCATGTGGTAGATGCGGCAGATCCGCGAAGATCAGACACCATTGCAGAAGTTAATGCAGTGCTAGATGAAATTGGTACCGAAGTACCCCAGCTCATGGTCTACAATAAAATCGATCGCATGGACGTCGAGCCCCACGTGGATTACGACGATAATGATGATCCAATCCGCGTTTGGGTCTCTGCTCTGGCGGATCAAGGCTTGTTGGCGCTATTGGACTGTATCGATCGGCAGGTCCAATCAGAACGAACCCGTGGCACCATATCGCTGCCGATGGACGCTGGCGCGTTACGAGCCAAGCTGTATGAACTAGGAGCAATTCGATCCGAAGCGGTCACTGATGATGGCAGCTGGGAGTTAGAAATAGAGCTTGAGAATACGGAGCTAGCGCGGTTGTGCAGCAATCCGCAGTCAGCAAAGTTTCTTGATCGGCTTGCCCCGGAACCGGCGCCCACCTAAAATGGTCGGTCGCTTGAATACCTATCAAAACCTGATATTCGCTCGCAAAATCATTTTGGAGTCCCTGTATGGCATGGAATGAGCCGGGTAACGGCAAGAAAGACCCCTGGAACAATGGCCAGGACCAGCCCCCTGATCTGGATGAGGTATTCAGAAATTTAAAGGGACGCATGAGTCGCATGTTCGGCGGCAGTGGCGGCGGCGGTGGGTCGAGCTCACCGTTTGGGCCGGTGCTGTGGATCGCCATCCTGTTGCTGGCTGTTTTTGCGGTTATTGATAGTTTTCATATTATCGACGAACCGGAGCGCGGCGTTGTGATGCGATTTGGCAAGCATGTCAAAACGCTGGAGCCGGGGCTTGGTTTCACTTTCCCACGACCCATTGACAACGTTGAAACAGTGGACGTGGAAGAGGTTCGCAGTGACGTCATTAGAAATGACATGCTGACCCGTGACGAAAACATCGTAGAAGTGGATCTCGCGGTACAGTATCGCGTCAAGAATGCATCCGACTTCCTGTTCCAGGTTCGTGATCCTGAGCAAACCCTAAGCCAGGCGACAGAGAGTGCGCTGCGCCAAGTCGTAGGTGATAGCGACATGGATTATGTGCTCTTGGAAGGTCGCACCGAGATTGTGCAACAGATCCGGACGCTGCTACAGGAAATGCTGGATCGCTACGAAACTGGGTTGGAACTCACAGCGGTTAATCTACAGGACGTGCGCCCACCGAATGCAGTGAAAGCCGCATTCGATGATGCTATCCAGGCGCGCGAGGATAGAGAGCGAGTGCAAAACCTCGCCGAAGCCTACTCCAACGAAGTGATACCGCGTGCTGAAGGTCAGGTCGCAAGAATTATCCAGGAAGCCGAAGGCTATCGGGATGCAAAAATCGCCCGTGCGGAAGGTGAAGCGGATCGATTTTCTTTGCTGCGCTCCGAATACCAACGTGCGCCAGAAGTGACGCGTCAGCGTCTGTATCTGGAAACCATGGAAGAAATTATGGGCCAGTCACCCAAGGTGCTGATGGATGTCAATCAGGGCAATAACGTGATGTATTTGCCTTTGGACGAAATAGTTAGAAATACCGCACCGCTGACCAGTCGTCAGCAGGCGGCATCTAGTTCGACTACTCAGCTCTCACCCAACACGGTGCTGCCAGACAATGCGAGCCGCCAGCCACGGACCCGGTCTAACGGTCGCAGCGGGAGAGGTAACTAATCATGAGACATTTAGCAATCATTGCCGTACTACTGGCGCTGCTGGCATTTGCATTGTCGGCGTTCACGGTAACCGAACGCGAGTACGCAGCGAAATTCCGGCTTGGTAAAATCGTTGAGACCGAGTTTGAACCCGGTCTGCACTTTCGTGTGCCCATCATGCACACGGTCAAGAAATTTGATAATCGAATCTTGTCTTTGGAAGGCTCGTCTCAGCGCTTTATCACCGGTGAGAAAAAAGACGTAATGGTGGATTCGTTCGTCAAATGGCGTATTGCGGATGTGCGTGATTACTACACGGCAACCGGCAGTGGCCAGGAAGAACGGGCACGAGCTCGGCTGGCGCAGATCATTGCAGATGGCCTGCGGGCGGAGTTTGCCAAGCGCACGTTAAGCGAAGTGATTTCTACCGAACGGGAAGAGATCATGGAGACACTGCGTGCATCAGCAAACCGTGCTGCTGCGTCGTTGGGGATCGAGATCGTCGATGTCAGAATCAAGCAAATTGATCTGCCTGAAGAGGTTGAGGCATCAGTATTTGAACGGATGCGCGCGGAGCGCTCGGAAGTTGCAAATGCACTACGATCAGAGGGTAACGCTGCATCTGAAAAGATTCGCGCGGAAGCAGATCGAACCGTGCAGGTGATGTTGGCTGAAGCCGACCGAGAAGCTGAGCAAACCCGAGGTGCCGGTGATGCGAAGGCCGCTGAGCTTTACGCTATTGCTTACCAGCAAGATCCGGATTTCTACAAGTTTTTCCGCAGTCTGCAAGCGTACCGTAAGGCTTTCGAAAGTGGCCAGGATGTGATGTTGCTGGATGCTGATTCGGAGTTTTTCTCATTTTTCCGTGAGCAACAGGCGCCCGAGCAATAATCGGCGCGCACGATGCAGGAATTTCTGACCGCACTCTGTTTGGTTTTGATCATTGAGGGCTTAATGCCTTTCGCCAGTCCCAAGAGCTGGCAAGAAACCTTGCGGCAGGTTAGTGAAATGTCACCCCGAGCCATACGTGTGATCGGGGGTAGCGCGATGCTGCTCGGAGTAGTGGGTTTACAGATCGTTCGTTCGTAAATATTGGAGCAATTAGATGGCGCAGAGTGTCGTCGTTTTAGGCACCCAGTGGGGTGATGAAGGCAAGGGCAAGATCGTTGACTTGCTGACTAAGCAAGTGCGCGGCGTAGTGCGCTTCCAGGGTGGCCACAATGCGGGCCACACATTGGTAATCAACGGCGAGAAAACCGTCTTGCATTTGATTCCATCTGGTATTCTGCGCGAAGGCGTCGAGTGCCTCATTGGCAATGGCGTAGTGATTGCTCCAGATGCATTGCTCAAAGAGATTAATGAGCTGGAATCCCGCGGTGTTGACATACGCAGCCGTCTAAAATTGTCCCCGGCCTGTCCCATTATCATGCCCTATCATGTGGCTTTGGATCTGGGGCGCGAGAGAGCCCGCGGGAAAGACGCAATTGGTACGACCGGTCGCGGTATTGGGCCAGCGTATGAAGATAAAGTTGCGCGCCGTGGGATACGTTTAGCGGACCTATTCCGTCCAAACCGACTGCGTCGCCATCTGCGCGAGCTGGTGGAGTATCACAATTTTGTGCTTACCGGGTATCTGAAGAGTGAGCCGGTAGATGTGGACGAAACCATTGAGAAAGCAATCGCCTGGGGCGAGGCACTGCGGCCCATGTGTGTCGATATCAGCTCTCGCGTGCACGAAATGCTCAATGACGGAGACCGTGTGCTTTTCGAAGGCGCGCAAGGTACGCTGCTGGACATTGATCATGGTACTTACCCGTATGTCACCTCATCGAATACGACGGTTGGCGGCGCCTGCACTGGCGCGGGAGTTGGACCATCAGCGATCGATTATGTTTTGGGTATTACCAAAGCCTACGCGACTCGCGTGGGCGGTGGGCCGTTCCCAACTGAGCTATCTGACGCCGTAGGCGCTGGTCTGGCAGAGCGCGGCGCAGAATTCGGTGCCACAACCGGACGTCCTAGACGGTGCGGCTGGCTGGACATGGTGGCCTTACGTCGTGCCGTGCAACTCAATGGCGTTACCGGCTTGTGTGTCACCAAGCTGGATGTGCTAGATGGGTTGGATGAAATCAAGATTGCTACTTCCTACCAGTTTTTGGGCGATCAAATCAGTGAGCCACCGCTGGATGTTGCTGGCTACGCCAAATGCGAGCCCAATTACGAAACGCTTCCGGGTTGGAGTGAATCCACTGCGGGCATTACCGAATGGGATCAGCTGCCGAAGGCCGCACAGAGCTACCTGATGCGAGTCGAAGAGCTGGTCGGATGTCCAGTACATATGGTTTCTACCGGCCCCGAACGGGATGCTAACGTGATTATTCAGCATCCGTTTGATGCTTAAACGGACCTGTTTGCTTCGTCTTTAGCAGAAAATCTGCACAATATCAGGCACACTCACCGTGCGGGTATATGCCCGCACACGAAGAGTCTTAGTAAGTGGCCAGTGCTGACCAACTAGATCAGATGCTTTCCACCGGCGGTGGCATACTCGCGGCCGGTGAGCGTGCGCGTCCAGAATCCATGTTGGGAACCGAACTTCCCCCATTCCGGCTAGAAAAACTGCTTGGTGCAGGCGGTATGGCCTGGGTGTTTCTGGGTGTTCGAGTGGATGAACAGTTCGAGCAACAAGTCGCAGTTAAAATCCTTCCCGCCTCCCTTAATCAAGGTGAGCATAGACAGAGATTTTTTCGCGAACGCCAAATTCTCGCTGAGCTAGATCACCCAAATATTGCCCGCATGTTTGACGGTGGTATTACCGCCGACGACCGGCCCTATCTGGTAATGGAATATGTGCAGGGCAATGGATTGGATGAGGTGTTTAGGGAGTCTCATCTGGACTGGCGAAAGCGGCTTGAGATCATGTTGGACGTAGCTCGAGCAGTTGAATCTGCACACGCGCGCCTGATTGTTCACTGCGACATCAAACCCGCAAACGTCATGTTGGATCAGCATGGCACGGTGAAGCTGCTGGATTTCGGCATCGCTGAGCTTTTCGCGGTGGAGGACTCCGATTCTGCGGCAGGTGGTGCAATGCCGGTTTGCACACCACTCTATGCAGCGCCTGAGCAGTTAGACCGTCAGCGCGCCGGTACCCACACCGACATATTTCAACTTGGGGGTTTGATTTACTACGCATTCACAGGACAGGCTCCCCGGGTGAGGGATAAAGATGGGAGTAATTCTCGACCAGAGATGCGCGCAGACGATTTTCTGCAACGTTGTTCGGTGGATATGCCAGGGATTAGCCAACGAGATTTAGCCGCTGTCGTATCACGCTGCGTGCAAGAAGAGCCAGAGCAGCGCTACGCCAGCGTGTCCCGTCTGCTGGACGACCTGCAGGCCGTACTGGACTATCGCCCGGTGGCGGTAGCAAACCGTAAGCTGACCCACAGAGGACGCAGGTTCTATTTAAGAAATCGACCGGCGATAGTCACTGCGGCCATATTGGCGCTATTGACCAGTAGCATCCTGGTTTATCAATTACGGCAGATCCACTTAGAGCGCGACGCCAGCGCGCAAGCAAATGCCAGCGCTGCTGCTGTGTCGCAGTTTCTCACAGGCGTACTCAACTCTGTTGATCCCAGCCAAAGTTCCAGCATCGCAGACCAGATTAGCGCATCCAGTTTTGAGTTTAGTCAGGCGCAAGACGTAAATGGTGTACCTCTGGTCAATACCACAGCTCGAAGTTTGATCAATCTGGATAGAGCCGAAGAGGCTGTTGCGCTCTTGGTCCGGGCACTGGATACGCCGTCCACGCTAAGCAAAGCCGCTGAAATTGAACAGCACGCCCTGTTGGGCTACGCCTTTTTTCTGGATGGAGACATAGAAGCAGGTCGCGAGCAGCTCATTCAAGCTGTTGATGGCGCGCGCCAGGACGCACCCGATAATTTGCATGAGTATCTGCAGTGGCTGGGTCTACTGGAGCGTCGCGCGGGTAATCTCGCCGAAGCCGAGCGGCTCTTGATTGAAGCCGTTGATGCGGTCCCAGCGGGTCGGCTAGCCGAATTAAGCAGCGCAAGCGGCCGGTTGGCGCTGGTACAAATTGACCAACAGCAGTTTGCTAAGGCGCGCAAGAACCTGAACGAAGCGATTGAACTTTCAGAGCCCAAAGCCCCAGCTCTGGTGTTGTACTGGACCAATCTGGCCGAAGCCCAGCGTCTTGACGGCAGAGCCACTGCGGCGTTGCGTAGTGCGGAAGAGGCCGTGGCATTAGCCAATAGCCTCAATCTCGTACCCGCCGATTGGCGAGCGCTGGCGTGGAGCGCTCTGGGCCACGCCAGATTGGCTTTGAATCGATTGGATGCCGCAGAATCGGCTTATCGTGCTGCTTTGGAAATATTCAGTCGTGCGCGGGGGAATCTGGCCGACGAAACCATCTGGGCCGCAGGTAATCTGGGCATTGCACTGGCAGGTAATGGACAGTGTGAAGAGGCTCGTGCGTTGATTGATCGCGCCATGCTGGCAAACGATTCCAATATAGGGTCGCTGGGTTTTTCAGAACAACTCAGTCAGGCCAAAGCACGTTGTTCCAAATAGCGTCGTAACCAAGCTGCTCCCAATACGGACGCTTTACGATGTTGCAGGCGCCAGCGCGGTTTTTAGCCAGTCTCTGGCGCGGATCCACTCCCTGCGTACCGTGCGTTCCGAGCACTCCAGGGCATTGGCGCATTCGGCATCACTCATACCAGCAAAGAACTTGCACTCCACTACCTGCGCAAGGCGAGAATCCTCCGTTTCTAACTGATTCATAGCGTCCGCAATTTCCAGAACTAGCTCTGCACGTTGGTTATCTGCAAGGTCGCCGGTGTCCATTTCTACCTGTACCTGGTCGCCGCCGCGCTTAAGCGCCACTCGTTCCCTGGCGTGGTCTACGGAAATGTGCCGCATTGCCTGGGAAATCAGACGAAAGAAATGCGCCCGATCATTCCACCTGCCGCCAGACTGAGAAAGTATCTTGAGATACGCTTCGTTGACCAGGGCGGTAGCTGACAACGTATGTTGAGGCTCGTAGCCTACTTGTCGCAGGGCCAAACGATGCAGGTCTGCGTAAACAAGGTTCAGTAATTCCTCAACCGCTTCTGGATCGCCACCGCTGGTTGCGACTAATAATTGGGTAATTTCTTGCCGAGAATCCGCCATAAATCAATTTTAGCGACTTTTCCGCCTCGGCTGAAAGAAGATTGCAGAACTATTCGAG
>CAZVYE010000026.1:0-26680 GCA_964630895.1 uncultured Gammaproteobacteria bacterium
CTGACACCGGTATTAACCGGGCCGTGGAATTCGTGATCAAATTGGATGGCGGGCAGATCTGGCCAGACCTTTGACAAATACAGGCGTTGGAATAATTCCAGCGAACGGCCGGAAGGATCGTAGTCAAATTCATTCAGCAAGATGACATGAGGCTTTACGTGTCGGATAACCGCGGCAACCTGTTGGGATCGCTCAAACTTGCCATCCGCCAGCGCGTTTGTGATTTCGCCGACCCCATTAAAATAGTGCGAGACATTGAAAGTCGCTACCCGCAGTGGATCATCAATGGTGCCTTTGGGGCATTTTGCTGCTGTCGCTGCCTGTGCTAGTAGCGTACCCAGAACCACGCAAAGCAGCGGCTGTGCGTTTTTGATCATGGCAGTTCGCAATCCGCTGGTGGCCCCAGTTGTTCTGGTAGGTCAAAGTTTACCGGTCCAAAATAAGACTCAAGCGTCTGCAGTGACGCTCTAATAGTGTCCCAATCCGCTACGGCTTGAGATTCGTCGAATGCCTGCACTCGCTCCAACTCTTTGTGGTAGGTAAACACTTCCGCATGCACGGGATGCTTTTCCAAAGCCACCGCAACTGCCTCAGTGTTCTTTAATTTATCGTCCGCAAACAAAACCACCTTGGGCATTTGCACGTTTAAGTGTTCAATTAGGTGCAAGAGCATCTCGCCTTTGTCTTGCCCTGCCAGCATGTAAACGCCGTCCTCGTAGCGTATCGCTCGCGCATCGGCCGTGGGTTTCCAGGCCGCCAGAAAGCCGCCTTCCGGACCAGGTGCCGAATGCTCAAAATCAAAATTGTTGCGGCGCAATTCCCGATGGGTCTGGAGCCGAAAGCTTTCCCCGCGGGCTGTCATGATAAAGGTAGTAATACCCTCGTCCTGCAGCGATTGAACCAGCGCTAAAGCGTTTTCCTGGGTAGGGCGCATGGCACCCTGATGATAGAGCGCGCCCTGGATGGCGAGTCGATCACCGGCGATCGCAGGGTCACAGCGATTCGCTTTACTGATTTTGCTTTGCCAGTCATACCACTGGTCGGCGCCGAGTTCGGTTTGCATGGCCAGTAAGGTGTTGTCCAAATCAAAGACCACCCAAACCGCTTCTGTTCCAAGTTTGTTCACCCAATAGAACGCGCGCTGGGTGACGTGTTCCAGTTGCTGCGTTTCCACTCGAACGACTTTGTGCTTTACCGCTTCTGGGCGTTTGCTCTGCATGCAACCTACAAGTAGCAGTGCAGCAAGAGGCAATGAAAAACTGATCCTTAGAAAGCTGTTGCAGGACATTTATGGCGTCTCCAATGTGACGTGGAATCCGGTGTGGCTGCGAACATTCATCACGGCGTTCTCGAAGATAAGGTACTGACCCTTAATGCCCATAAGAACATCTTCGTACTCCGGAATTTTCATGAGGTTGATGGATTTAATCTTTTTGGGGTATTGGGTAACCGGAAAGCTCAGCGTTTGCGGGTCGGTATCTGTAACCCAATCCAGTCGGTCCGCCTCATGCTGGTCGCTGGCATCTACACGCAACTCTTCGCACTCTTCATGCACACGTTGACGCAAAGCAACCAAATCTACGGGTTCGGCATCGCCCCGTAACATGGCGCGCCAGTCCGTTCGATCCGCAAATTCTTTGCTCATCCGCGCTTCCAGTAGACCGGCTGCCCGTCTGGTGTTAGCACATGCCACCTCGATAGCCTGGGTTGCGCCTTGGTCCAGCCAGCGCGTCGGAATTTGGCCTACCCGCGTGATGCCAACTTTTACACCTGACGTCACAGAAAAGTAGACTCGGTGAGGCTGCATACAATTTTCTTCACCCCACTGTGGTTCACGACAGGTGCCTTTGTGAAAGTGGCAGCGCACTGGCTGCAGCACACAAAGGTCACACGAGGCAAGGCGTTGACTACAGGGAAAACAGTGGCCCTGAGAGTAGCTCTTCTTTGTTTCCCGTCCACAATTGGTACAGTTGATGACGCCATCAAACCGAATGGCTAGCTTTTCGCCAATCAGCGCATTAAGCGGAGTCTCTTTGTCGGACGCACGAAAAGAATACTGAGCTGGCGCATCGTTTTCGACACGCATTTTCTTAATATTGCCTGAGATCATGGGCTCTTCTTGTTGGGTTTCGGTACCCACTGGTTATCTCTAAAGACCTCCAGCGGCTGGTATCGCAGTTTGTAATGCATTTTCGGATGGTCAGCGAGCCAGTATCCCAAATATACAAACGTTTTGCTTGTTTCCTGAGCCAGTTTTATCAACTGTAATACCAGATATACGCCTAGCGCGCGGCGGCTATCGGTACAATTGTAGAAGCTGTAAACAGCAGATAAACCGCTGGCCAGAACGTCGTATGCCATGACGCCCACGAGCGCATCGCCATAATAGGCACATAGAAAGTTGGTGTTACTCCATGAACTGGTCAGGAAACTGGTGAAATCGTCCGGTTGCGGGTTGGCCATGCCGCCACCCGTGTGACGGGAATCTACATATTGTCTGTACAGTTCGAAAATATCCTCGCGAAACTCAGCCTTGCAAGTATCCGTTCGCAGATCTTTGTTGTGGCGCAAGTTACGTCGCTGCGACCGACTGGGTTTGAACACATCAGATTCTATGCGTGTAGCCTGGCAGGCTTGGCAAGTAAGACAGTGTGGGCGGAATATAGTGCTGCCGGCGCGTCGGAAGCCGCCATGAACAACCAGGTCATAAATCTCCTGATGCTGGGCTGCTTCCGGGTCGATAACCAGGTTTCGGGCCAGGCGATCATCGTAGTAACCGCAGGGATGTTCTAATGTTTGCAAGACGCGCAGATTTTGCATATCTGGGACTATAGTGGGAAGGCAGTGCAGAGTAAATCGGTTAAAGTGGACCGCATGAATGGCAAATTGCTGAACCTATTCGCGACACATTTCTCCCTCGGCGCGCTCATGTTGGCAACATCTTCTTTGTTTCCATCGTTTGGCGAAGAGTCACTGGCGCAGATTGTAGCTGACAGTAAAACTGCAGATGTTAGTGACGAGACCGTAATGACGTTAATCGAAATGGCGGATTATTACGATAGAGCCGCGGCCTGGGAGCTCGTGAGCAATCCTACTTTCAGGCAACACCTTTCGCCACCGCAGATACTTAGAATGCAGCGTATCGCTACCGGGCCAGCTACCGGTGAGGCGCAATTCGAACTGGGTATGAAATTCTGGCGAGCGCAAGGGGTTGCCCAAGACTCAAGCGCGGCGGCATATTGGTTTGCGCGAGCCACCGAGAACGGTCATGAAAGTGCGGCGTTGATGCTCAGCCACATTCAAGAGTCTGGTGACGGTTTAGAACAGGATAAGTTAGGCGCCATGCGGACTCTGGAAACTTTGGCCAGACGTGGTTCCGCCGAGGCGCAATACCGACTGGGCGTGCGTCAGGGTGCCGATGGAAAGAGCTGGGTCTTGCGTGCCGCGGAGGCTGGAAATGTAAACGCTCAGCGCTATATGGGGATTCAACTGGCAGCAGGTGGTCTATTTGAAACAGATGAGGTCGCGGCGTTCGACTGGCTGGAGCGAGCAGCAAATCAGGGTGATGCAGAAGCCCAGATGTTTACTGGCCTGTTCTTGCTGCACGGACGGGGAACATCTGTGGATAAAGACACTGCCTATTACTGGCTCAAATCGGCACAAATTGGTGGTGAGCTGCGGGCTGCGCCGTTTGTAGAATCTTTGGAAGAAGATGTTTCATTAACGCAAAAATTTAACAGCATGAACGACGCGCTTGACCGCGGCCGCCCGAGTCCGGTTGACGCGCAAGCAGCCCGCTGGCAATGGCCTAGCCAGGAACGATTAGGATATGGCACAGCCTTTTGGGTTGATCCGAGAGGCTACGCCCTGGCACCTGCGCACGTGGTGGAATTTTGCAGCGCATTCCGAGATGAGCACGGTAATGAGTTTCAGATCGTCGCTCGAGAGCCAGCAAACGATATTGTTCTGCTAAAGGCGGATACCAGGGTGCAGAGCTGGTTGGCACCTGGAAACCAATCAGCTGAAGTGGGCGACGATCTGGCGGTGTTGATTCCAAAACTCAACGTCGCGGATGCGGATGGAGTGATACAAAACTCCGCGTTAAAGGCCAAGCGCCGAAGCAGTGGCGACGGCCGCTTTCTTCGCACCGATGCATGGTTAGAGCAGGGCAATAGTGGGTCTCCGGTAATCGATACGGAAGGCCGACTGCAGGGCATGATTATTGCCAAGATGACCGCCAATGGGGCGTTCAAGGAGTCCGGCGTGGCAGGCGAGCCAGTAGCATTGGCGGTAAAAAGTGCTGTTATTGACACGTTTCTAAATGTGAATGGAATCGTTCTTCACTCGGCCTCCGCGGGTGAGCCGATAGAGTCTGTCTTTAAGTTGGATTGTTGGTATTAGCAAGATGAGTACAGCGGAATTTTCGGCAGAAACTGTCACTGGTACATCAGGAAAGGGCAAAGGCGACCGTACCAGGCTTGAGCGGCGCGTACGTCGCATGGAGCAGTTTGCCTACTGGCTGGACCAGTCCATCACGGTTCCCGGCATCAATTATAAGATTGGCGTGGAGCCGATCATTGGCTTGATCCCGGGTGTGGGAGACGCTGTTGGTGCGGTGCTGTCAGGGTCTCTTGTGTTTTCTGCGTGGCGTATGGGGGCGCGTAAGAGCACGTTGTTCAAGTGCTTGTGGTACGTGGGCGTGGAAACGCTGATTGGCGCAATACCGGTCCTGGGTGATCTGTTTGATTTTGGCTACAAAGCCAATATGAAGATTACTCAGGCTGTAATTAAGGATTTAAAAGCACAGGCAGAGCTTTCACAGGATCACAAAATCCCTGAAATTCAGTGATCTAATTCTTCTGGGCCGTAAACTCTGCGCAGTTCGGTGCCCGCAACCACCTGGTCCCAGGGAAATAAGGGGCCTGGATCGCGTCGCCGCCTAACCTTTTTGTTTGGATCATCCGAAGCTGGAACCATACGCTGGTCGAGATCCTCATGACCTGTAATGTATTCAACAGATGGCAAATCAGCTTGAAGCTTGTTAAGCAGGGTCAAGAGACTGGCGATTTGCGCATCAGAATACGCTTCACCGTCATCCTGTTGGTCAACCTCATGCCACTTTGGATAGCGGCCCAAATTGATCAGTTCGATGCCAATAGTAGGGGTGTTGAAGCCGCTAACGTGGTGTGCGACCCGTTCCAGCGGTACGAACTGATGAATATCGCCTTCGCGAGTGATGTAGAAGTGCCCTGAATTGCCCGTGCGGGTTCCCTGGTACAGAATTCGCTCGCCGAATGCGCGTGCTTCCGATAGTTCTGGCAACTCGGTGCAGTGAATTACCACGCCTTTGATTTGATCCAATTGTCGATGTTCCAGACGGTCCACATAAGAGAGCGGATCGACTGCTATATTCAAAGCGTTTGGGCTGTGTTTTGGGTTAGTGCTACTCATCGGGCGCGAATCATAACCCAGGCTGCAAGCGGCGCATACTAAAATAGATGGCAAATACCCGGCCCATGCTAAAATTGCCCGTTTTGAACCACGATTTTGCAATGTCTGCTCCATTATCTGAAAACATTAAAGTAGCTGCGCTTTACAAATTCACCCACGTGCCAGCTCCAGAAGAGCTGATAACCCAGCTTCGGCGCATCGGTGACGACGCGCAAATCAAGGGTACCTTGTTGGTCGCCAATGAGGGTCTCAATGGCACCATTGCCGGTAGTCCAGAGGCCATAGACGGTGTGATAGCAAGCATACGCGATCTGGATGGGCTCGATAATCTTGAAGCCAAGTACTCATTCACCGATGAACCGCCGTTTGGCCGCTTTAAGGTGCGCTTGAAGAAAGAGATTGTCACCATGGGGGTACCTGATATCGATCCGCGGGAAACCGTTGGCGAGTACGTAGACCCCAGCGATTGGAATAGTCTGATAGACGACCCAGAAACGGTACTGATCGACACGCGTAATCGTTATGAGACATATCTGGGAAGTTTTCGTGGTGCCATTGATCCTGGGACAGACAGTTTCAGGGACTTTCCCCAGTGGGTGGCGGAAAATTTGGATCCAAAGCAGCACAAGAAGGTTGCCATGTTCTGTACCGGCGGTATCCGCTGTGAAAAATCCACGGCCTATTTGAAGCAGCAGGGATTTGAATCAGTGTTTCATTTGAAAGGTGGCATCTTGCAATATCTGGAAGACGTACCCGAAGAACAAACGCGCTGGGAAGGCGAGTGTTTTGTGTTCGATGATCGCGTTACCGTGGATCACCAACTCCAGCCCACCAATAAGGAAATTTGTTTCAATTGTCGGGCGCCGGTGTCGGAGACGGATAAGCTGTCTGAGCATTATGAAAAGCACATCTGCTGTCCGCGGTGTTTTGCAAGCATTGACGACGACCGACGAGCGCGTTTGCAGGAGCGACTAAAACAACAGCGACTGAGTGCCGAGCGCGGTGAAACGCAAGATTCGAATACACAGGGAGAAAGACGATGACGGGAGCAGCAAAGTCCCACGGTTTGGTCATTTTTTCTCACGGGCGAAGCAGTTCCCCGAAGGCCAAGAAAATTTCTAAGCTGCAGCCCGTTGCTGCCGAGATGGGCTGGCGCACTCTTGCGCCAGACTATTCTTTTACTCAGGAGCCGTCCGAGCGCATTGCGCATCTATTAAAAGAGCTAGAGCCGCATGCGGGCCCCTACGTCCTTTGGGGTTCCAGCATGGGCGGAGTCGTGTCCGTGTTTGCGTCTCAGCAGATTGATTGCCTCGGCATGTTCTTGCTTGCGCCTGCTGTCTACTGGCCAGGTTTTGAAGATTTGGATTACTCCAGCAAAGCACCCATGATCGAAGTGGTGCACGGTTGGCGCGATGAAGTTGTGCCCGTCGAGTTATCTGTCCGGTTTGCCCGGGAACATTGTGCCACTCTGCATATATTAGACGATGACCACAGCCTGGTTCCCACCATCGATAAGACAGAGGTGCTTTTTCGCGACTTCTTAAGACGCATCAGGGCAAAACAGGTCGAACGTTGATGCAACGCATTGCCATTGTTTTTGACGGATTTGATTCGGCGCTTTTCTCCATAGGCGAGGTTGCGCTTTTGAGCGCCGAATCTGTGGTCACTGATGATCAGCGGAAACAGTACCCGAGTACGCCCCTGGTTGCTGCCCCACAGGAAATAGACGAACTATGGCTGGCATCTGGTGATGGTGTATTGGCGGCCATGCGGGATGCAAAAATTATGACCTGCGTCGTCAACTTGGTTGAGCGGGCCACACAGGTTATGGCGGTAGGGCAAGGTGTGATTTTGTTAGGTGCCGCGGGTTTCACCCAAGGTCGCGATGTGACTTTGCCGGAACCTTTTCACCAACGTATGCGAGTAGTGTCTCCCGCCTGCAGAATTGGGATCGTCGCGGTCATTCGCGATGGTAAATTTTTAACCGCGAAACAATACGATGCGGCCGTAGCTGTTTGACCGCTTGGTTTAGTTGGCATTTCGACGCCGTTGCTCATGCACGAAAAGAGCTCCCAAGAGTTTATCCAGCCGTTTAACTGCAATCAGTATTTCTCCATAGTATTTCCCGGAGCCCGACATCTCGTGCTCTACAAATGGTGCAATTTGGCTACGCGCTGCTGGAACGGCCTCTTCGGAGACCAGTTCGCGGGTTTTGGGCAAGAAGACAAACTGCAGCCATTGGTGATATTGCAAACTGTCGTAACAGAACGGCGCATCACTGGATAATGCGGCCTTCGAAGGCAGGTCGTTTTCAAGCAGCTTGGCTGCAGCCAGCGCGGACTCCAGTTCGTCAAGTCGCTGGTCGATCATGTCGTATAGGTTACGCATACACAATCGGTCCGGATTCAGGACCTTTCCTCGGTAGTTCTGCTCCGAAATAGAAGCTAGGACGCTTTTTCACGCTGGCTTCTTCTTAGCGATCGTTACCGCTCGCAGCGGAGCGGGATGGCCTTCAATTGTCTTCGAAGAATCATCGGGGTCCAGGCTCTGGTCTAGCGATTCAAATTCCATCCACCGCGTCGAGCGTTGTTCCGCAACCATTGTCTGAGTTATATCTACTGTAGATATGCCGATAAATTTTAAACGCTTGAGCCATATTTCTAACATGCTAACGCTGGGCAGAAACCATACGTTACGCATGCGCGCATAGCGGTCTGGAGGAATCAGGGCGGTGGTTTCGTCGCCGGGTACGACCAACGTCTCCAGAACCAGGGTGCCACCGGGTTTTAACAGGTCAAACAACTGTTTCAGGTGATCCAATGGTGATCTGCGGTGATACAGCACACCCATGGAAGTGACGGTATCAAATTGGGCGTCGACGTCGTCCAGATCATCAATACCCATAGGCAGAACCCAGCAATTTGCGTCTGGCACAAAATGCTTCACCGCCATGAACTGAGAGCAAAACAGCTCGCTTGGATCAATGCCAATGACCCGTTTTGCCCCCGCACCGAGCATGCGCCAGCAGTGATACCCACTGCCGCAACCTACGTCCAGAACATCTTTGTCTTTCCAGTCTAGCTGTTGGGTAAATCGGTCCCACTTCCAGTCGGATCGCCACTCGGTATCGATGGTAGTGCCAAAAATGTCAAACGGGCCTTTGCGCCAGGGTTTTAGCAACTCCAGTGATTTGGCAATGGCCTGTCGTTGCTCTGCAGAAGCATTGGAATCATCCACCGCCACGACACTTGCCTGGAAATTCTGCTTGTCAGCGGTCAGAGTCGGTAATGCGCTAATGGCCGACCACCACTTGGACATATCCCCGTGTCGCGATTGTATTAACCTGGATTCAATAGCGTGGTTAGCTCGATCAATCAGCTCACCCTGCGAGTCGGCCCAAACTTGATCAAAACTGCCGTAATAGCGCGCCAGAGATTCTAATGTCGGATTCATTTGAGCAGCAGCATTGAGACAAAGTTGTAGCACCGAAACCATACGTTGCATGTGCTGAACCCTACGGTCTGGGCGCGCGCTGCGTGCGTTTCCAGCGTGTCGGGAATCATCACGTTTTCCAACGCTGTGCGTTTTTGTGATATTTCCAGATCGGAGTACCCGTTAGCTCGCTTAAAGTCGTGGTGCAAAGCGACCATATGTTCATCTTCCACCTGGTCCTCGAATGTAATTTTCTCAGACAGAATTAGAGCGCCGCCGGGCCGCAGCCCATCATAGATTGTCTGCAGCAATTGTTGGCGCTGGTTTGGTGCAACGAACTGCAAGGTAAAATTCATGGTAACCACGCTGGCATTGCGAATGGCTTGGTCGAAGATATCACCGCAGACGAGTTCCACCTCCGCCTGCGCCGGGTCGCGGTTCACAATTGCCTGGCAGCGACTGATCATGGGCTCCGAATTGTCAATTCCAATGATCTTGCAGGGCATATCGCGTACACCATGACGCATAGCCAGTGTCGCCGCTCCTAACGAACAGCCCAAATCGTAGAGGTTGCTGTCTGGTTGGGCGTATCGGTGTGTGATGGTCTGTATGTTCTGGATGATTTCGGCATAACCCGGAACTGACCGACCAATCATGTCGGAAAAGACGTCTGCAACATGTTCGTCGAATGCGAAAGCCGGGAGATGATCTCGAGGCTGGGCATAGACCTGGTCGCGCTTGGATGGATGCGGCGTGTTGGTTTGATTGCTCATAAGTTGGATTTTACCCGCAATGAGAGACTGCATCATCCGCTGGCACTTGCTTTTCTGAAATCGGTGGGGGAAGGTACCCAGCCCTGGCAAGGCATAAAGGTGCGCGTATGGAGCGACGAGATTTCATTCGAATCAGCGGCTTGGGAGCCGGTGCAATACTGGTGCCGGTCTTTGGCGTGCCGGTAGCGCAAGCATCCGATGGCGCAATCCCAATTGCAACCAAGAAGTCGCTGGCGGATGCAGCGTTGCAAGCGGCAAGAGACATGGGGGTTAGCTACGCGGATTGCCGTATTGGTCGCTATCTCAATCAGTTTATTGTGACTCGAGAATCAAGGGTTCAAAACATCACCAATACCGAGTCCATCGGAGTCGGCATTCGAGTGATAGCGGATGGTACCTGGGGATTTGCTGCCACTTCCATTCTTACTGAAGACGCCATTCGCCGCGCGGTAGCCGAAGCTATAGCTATTGCTAAAGCCAACGCGCGCTACCAGTCCAAGCCGGTTCAACTGGCTCCAGTGAAAGGAGTGGGAGAGCAATCATGGCAAACGCCCATCGAGAAGAATCCTTTCGAGATTCCGATTAAAGACAAAGTGGAAATGCTGTTGGAAGTAAACGCTGCCGCGCAGGAGGCTGGCGCGAGCTTTATTAATTCCATGCTGTTTCAGGTAAACGAGCAAAAGTACTTTGCCTCCACGGATGGCTCATACATTGATCAAAACGTCTTTCGCCTGTGGTCACCATTCACAGTAACGGTTACCGATAAATCGAGCGGTAAATTTAAGCTGAGAAATGGCTTGGGGGCGCCGGTAGGTCGAGGCTGGGAGTATATGGAACCGAAGGCGGCCGACAAGATTGACGGCATCACGGCCTTGTATCGCGATAGTTACGATATGGTAGAAGACGCGCGTCTGGCAGCAAAGCAGGCTCGCGAAAAGCTCACGGCCAAGTCTGTTGAACCGGGCAAATACGACCTGGTTTTGGATCCCACGCATTTGGCCCTGACCATTCACGAATCCGTTGGACATCCGCTGGAACTGGATCGCGTACTGGGTTACGAAGCAAATTATGCGGGCACCAGTTTTGCGACTTTGGACAAATGGCGTTCGGGGGATTTCAAGTATGGATCCAAGATGGTGAATCTGTTTGCGGACAAGACCCAGCCAGGAACGCTAGGTCACGTTGCCTATGACGATGAGGGGGTTCCGACGAAGCGCTGGGATTTGGTGAAAGATGGCACTTTAGTAAATTATCAGGCAATCCGCGATCAGGTGCATTTGATCGATCAGGAGGAATCTCATGGTTGTTGCTATGCGGACAGCTGGTCCGACGTTCAGTTCCAACGCATGCCAAATGTCTCGCTCGAACCTGGCCAGGAGAAGCTAAGCGTCGAAGACATGATTAAGGATGTGGAAAAGGGTATCTACATTATTGGCAGGGGCTCCTACTCGATCGATCAGCAGCGCTACAACTTCCAGTTTGGTGGGCAGCTGTTTTATGAGATTAAAGACGGCCAGATTGCAGGCATGCTGGAGGATGTGACGTACCAGTCAACGACCACGGAATTCTGGAACGCCTGCGCGGGCAGTTGTGACGAAAGTGACTACAGACACTTTGGTACATTCTTTGACGGTAAGGGCGAGCCCAGTCAGGTCAGTGCGGTTTCACATGGTTCGTCAACGACTCGATTTAACGATGTCAAGGTCATCAATTCGGCCCGCAGCGTTTAAGCAATTGATCGGTATAGGACTTTCGACACTGACGTTTTGGGCTTCAAGCCGACATGATGTGCGACGGCACGACTTAAGGGGTTTGCCGCTGCATATCACCTGGTCGAATAAGTAAACCTTATCCACTTGCGGAGAGACTGCATGGAACGAAGAGATTTTATCAAGGTATCCAGCTTGGGAATGGGCACGCTGGCACTACCGGTCATTGGTCGAGAGGTCCACGCGGCCGAACTGCAAAACCCGCTGGCGCTGCAAGTTAAGCGTGCTTTGGCGGAAGTTGCATTGGAAAGCGCGAAGGCGGCGGGAGCAAGCTACGCCGATTGCCGGGTTGGTCGTTATCTTCAGCAATTTGTCGTCACCCGCGAGGACAAAGTGCAAAACATCGTCAATACCGAATCCATGGGCGTTGGCATTCGAGTCATCTCAAACGGAACGTGGGGCTTTGCTGCCACCTCCGGGATGGACGCGAAAGAGGTGCGAGCTGCTACAGAAAAAGCAGTAGCGATTGCCAAAGCCAATTCCAAGTTTCAGGACAAACCAGTAGAGCTGGCACCGGTGAAGGGCGCTGGTGAGGTAAGCTGGCGCACGCCGATCAAGAAGAACCCTTTTGAAATTCCGATCAAAGATAAAGTCGACATGTTGATGGAAGTGAACTCCGCAGCCATGGGCGCGGGCGCTAATTTCATTAACTCCATCTTCTTCCTGGTCAACGAACAAAAGTATTTTGCATCTACGGATGGGTCCTTTATTGACCAGGATGTACATCGTTTGTGGGCGCCGTTTTTTGCTACCGCAATTGATAAGTCCAGCGGTAAATTCAAAACCCGAAACGGCCTCAGTGCGCCGGTAGGTCGTGGTTGGGAATACTTGGAAGGTCGACCGGAAGACAAGATCGACGGCGTTACCACGCTGTACCGAGATTCTTACGACATGGTCGAAGACGCCAAGTTAGCCGCACAGCAGGCTAAAGAAAAGATTGGTGCCAAGTCTGTAGAGCCAGGCAAATATGATCTGGTGCTGGATCCCAGCCACCTGTGGTTGACCATTCATGAATCGGTTGGACATCCGCTTGAGCTTGATCGCGTACTGGGTTACGAGGCCAATTACGCAGGCACCAGCTTTGCTACGCTGGATAAATGGCAGTCAAAAGACTTCCAGTACGGCTCAGATAAAGTGAATCTGTTCGCCGATAAAACCCAGGAAGGATCTCTGGGCTACGTGGACTACGATGACGAAGGTGTTAAGACAAAACGATGGGACTTGGTGAAAGATGGCGTACTTGTCAATTACCAGGCAATTCGCGACCAGGTCAATGTTATTGATCAAAACGAGTCCCACGGCTGCTGTTACGCAGACAACTGGTCTAGCGTTCAATTTCAGCGTATGCCAAATGTTTCGCTGCAGCCTGGCAAGGATGAGCTCAGCGTCGACGATATGATCAAGGACGTAGAAAAAGGTATCTACATTGTTGGAGCCGGTTCGTTCTCAATTGATCAGCAGCGTTACAACTTCCAGTTTGGTGGCCAGTTGTTCTACGAGATTAAAGATGGCGAAATTGCAGGCATGTTGGAGGACGTGAGCTACCAGTCCAATACACAGGAATTTTGGAATTCTTGCTCTGCCATTTGTGATGAGCGTGATTATCGGTTGGGAGGATCCTTCTTCGACGGGAAGGGCGAGCCAAGCCAGGTAAGTGCGGTCTCACATGGATCGTCTACGACGCGTTTTAACGACGTGAACGTTATCAATACCGCCCGTAAAGTGTGATTCAGGAGAATTCAGAAACATGAGCATGATGAGCAAAGACGAAGCCAAGGCCTTGATGGAAAAAGCGATCAAGTTGTCCAAGGCGGACGAATGCCAGGTCAATCTGAATGGCACGACCTCGGGCAATGTGCGCTACGCGCTGAATACGGTGACGACCAGTGGTAGCACGACTAATGTCCAAATGGTGATCCAGTCAGCGTTTGGCAAGAAATCTGGTACAACCACTCTGAACCAGTTTGATGACGCATCCATTGAGCGCGCGGTGCGGGCGTCCGAGGAGCTAGCCAAACTGGCACCAGATAACCCTGAGTATATGCCAATCCTGGGACCCCAAGAGTACTCGGAAGGTAAGACGTACGTTCAGGCAACCGCAGATATCTCCCCGGAATATCGAGCGAAAGCAGCAGCCGACAGTATCGTTCCGAGCCGTGAAAAAGAACTCACCGCAGCTGGTTTCTTTAACGACTCCCACGGGTTCGCGGCGATGGCTAACAGCAAGGGATTGTTTGCCTATAACAAGTCCTCCAACGTGAGCTTCTCGTCCACTATTCGGACTGCTGACGGTAAGGGTTCCGGTTGGGTGACGCGGGACTACAACGATGTCCGCAAGCTGGATACCGGTCGAGCATCTGCTATCGCTATTGATAAAGCCGTGCGCTCCGCGGAAGCACGTGCTATCGAGCCTGGCAAGTACACGGTGATTCTGGAGCCAGCGGCAAGTGTGCAGTTGATTGCAAATATGGCCGGCGCTTTTGATCTGCGTTTGGTAGACGAAGGGCGCAGTTTCTTGAGTGCTCGCGGAGAAGATCCCAGCAAGATTGGAACCAAGGTATTTGACGAGCGTGTCAATATTTACAGTGACCCTCTTAACGATGAGGTGCCAACCGCCCCCTGGTCGGGCGATGGCCAGCCCTACAAGAAGACCGTCTGGATCGAAGATGGTGTTGTCAAGAATGTTGGCGTTAGTCGTTTCTGGGCCGAACAGCAGGGCGTTCAGCCTTTGCCGGCTCCCAACAACTTTGTGATGGAAGGTGGCGATGCCAGCCTGGAAGACCTCATTAAGCAGGTAAGACGTGGCATTCTGGTGACCCGTACCTGGTACATCCGCACCGTAGACCCGCAGACCCAGCTCTACACAGGTTTGACTCGCGACGGCACGTTCTTTGTTGAGAACGGCGAGATCAAATATCCAGTTAAGAACTTGCGATTCAACGAAAGCCCCATTGTTATGCTGAACAACATTGAGGCGCTGGGTAAGCCGCAACGTATCAATGGCAATCTGGTTCCGCCCATGATCGTCAGGGACTTTGAATTTACCAGCCTTTCGGATGCGGTCTAGCATCAATTCATGATCTGAATACCGGTGGCATCAAGCCACCGGTTTCTCCTTGCGAATAAATGCATTCGGTGCGGCTGTGAGATTTTGCTACACTGCGCCAGGGCTATATCGCCCAGTCAGCATGTCAGTAAATGAACAAAAGCAGTAAGAAAGTGTTGGGGGCCGTGCTGCTCGTTGCAGGTGCGGTACTGTTGTACTTTGGCTATAACGCGAGTCAAGCACCTATCGAGCAAATCGGAGAGGCGTTGACCGGTCGCTTTTCTGACGAAACCATGCTGTATCTTTTGGGCGGTGCAATCAGCGCGATAGCCGGGTTGGTAATGCTGTTACGTCGGTAGAGTTGACGCCTCTTTGAGGCTCTATCTGCCCCTTTGTTTACACAGTTATTGATTCTTTGTGGGCCAGAGCCATACCACCGCCATCGCCGCTAAGAATGGAATAAATCTCTCCCCGGCGTCTGCCAGGGTTCCGGGTAGTGCGTAGAAAAAAGCAGTGCCGAGAAAGCCAATGAGCATTGCAATAGGTATTGCCAGAAATGCCACTGGCCTCCCAATAGCGCGAGCGATGATGAGAGGGCCGAACGCCGCGCCGAGTCCACTCCATGCAAACAACACGCGACCAAAAATGCTCGCCGGGATAAAGATGGCTATTAATGCTGCAACTGCGCAGATGGCAACAATTGCCAGCCGAGACGAGACTAGCGTGTTGCGGGCACGATGATCTCCTTTTCTCAGGTCATAGCTTGCACTGGAGGCTGCCACCAGAAGTTGGCTATCGGCAGTTGACATAATTGCTGAAAGTACGGCTGCTGTAAGAACACCGGTTACCAGCGCGGGCAAGAGTGTGTCGGATAGCGCGAAAAATGCCTTTTCGCTTTCTACTGTTGTTCCTAGTAGAACGCGTGCACACCAGCCGACGATCAGCATTCCCGCCAAGACAACGCTAAACCATGTGATGGCCATAATGCGCGCCTTGCGTAGGGCATTGTGGTCGGCGAGCGCCATGAATCGATTGACTAGATGGGGCTGACCGAATACTCCCAATCCCACCCCAAGAAGTCCAAATATGAATCCCAGTCCGGCAAGTCCGGTGTGTTGAGCGCTCCATGTGGTCAAATGAGTCGATTGTTCCTGCAGGCCAGCCCAGAGTTCTGAGATACCGCCAACGCTCCATAATCCAGCAATGGGTAACAAGATTGCCGCAGCTAGCATCAGAAGGCCCTGCAGCGTGTCGGTAATGCTTACAGCCCAGAATCCACCGAGCAGTGTATAAATCAGAATGATCGCTGCGCCCAAGCCAATGGCAGGCGTGGCTTGTAAGCCGAAAGACTGGGCAAAGGCGTTGCCTGCGCCCTGAAATTGCGCCGCGACATAAAATGTGAATGCGAACAACGTAATGGCTGAAGCAACAATGGCGGCACTTCTGCGCTGTTGTTCGCTTAAGTCGAGTGTCACTACATCGGTTAATGTGATGAGTTCTCGTTGACGCGACAGCTTGCGGATGCGATTGCCCAGAAAAAACCAGGCAAAAATGTGCCCAGCCACAATGCCGGGAAGCATCCATATCGCCCCCAGCCCCTGACTGAACGCTGCCCCGCTAACACCCAGCAAAGTCCACGCCGAAGAGGAGCTGGCGGCATAGCTGATTGATGCGACCAATGGGCCTAACTTCCGTCCCCCCAAGAAAAAATCCGTTTCATCGTGGGTGCGGCCCCGTGCCCAGAAACCAATACCCAGAAGGAGGGCCTTGTATGCGATGAGCGTGACCAAAATTATTGTTGAATTGTCTGCATTCATGTCATTGACGTTGCGTTGCCAAGCGTGTGGAGCCTATCATGGCGGCTGCCATATGGGTTAGGTAGGAAGCTTGTGACGCAATCTGATTTATCAAGAAGACGAAGAGACGCCTTTGTTAGATGGGGGAGGCGGATCGCCTTAGTTTTGAGCGTGCTTGCCGCGACGCTGGTTGCTGTAAATGGCTTTGGCTACAAAAATGCGTGGTGGGACCTGAAGACGGCATTCTATGTGGTCTTTCCTGCCGCGCTTGTTATGGGAATTTTGGGGGCAATTGTAGGTGTGATAGTCGCCGTGCTTGGCCACAAAATATCCCGCCGCTCTACTACGTTAGCTATTGTGGGACTGTTACTGGGGGCTGCGGCAGCCAGCGTGCCGCTACAGGTGATTGTAAAAGCCCGACAGGTCCCACCGATTCATGATATTTCGACAGATACAATCGACCCTCCGCAGTTCGACGCGATACTTCCCCTTAGAGAGGGTTCCGACAATCCTGCGAGTTATCCGGGAGGTGCCGTAGCGACCCAACAGCGAGAGGCATATCCGGATATTTCTACAATTCGGGTGCGCGAGAAGAATCTTGCCGATACGTTTGCTGCGGCCAATCAGGCACTGGAGGATATGGGGCTAAACGTTGTTGCGTCCGATCTGGCTGAAGGCAAAATAGAAGCAGTGGCGACTACCCAATGGTTTGGATTTAAAGACGATGTTGTGGTTCGAATACAAGACAAAGCCCCCTTGGTTTTGGTAGATGTTCGTTCCAAATCTCGAGTCGGCTTGAGTGACCTGGGTGCGAACGCAGCGCGCATTCGCGATTTTCGTGACCGCTTAATCCACCGTTTGACCAACGACTAAGCGCTGCAGCGAGAATTCTCATCGCTACGCCAGCCCGGAATGGGCTGGCTGGAGAACGGGCGTGCTATTCGGCTCCGTCCTCAGATGTTGCCTCCTCACCTACAACAGCAAACCACGCATAATCCGGGCTAAAAGCCAGTCGGCTTAGCGATTGCATGCCCGCGTTCTCGAACGTGTGTGCAACAATCCACTCATCGTTCTCCAGGCAAAAAAGTTGATTGCCACTGGTTGCCCATATACTGCCAGCCGGTCCTGGTGCAATGTCTTGGCCATTGCCAGGCATCGGCGCAATTATTGTGACCTCATCCCCAGTGCCTTTTTGACTGTTTAGTGCAAGCCTTGCCAGCATCGGTGACCCGTCGGCCATCTTGACAAAGTATACATACCCATCGTGGGTGAGCATGCCGCGGCCAATCTCTTCGGCTACGATCCGAGCTGGTTTGTTCTGCGCTTTTAGCTGTAGCGTATGTGGTTCACCGAGTACAAAAGCAGCAACGCTGTCGTGGGATGTCCAGGTGTGATAGCCCACCGGTGCAAAGTCTGGAAAGAGAAGTTCTGGTTTTTCGCCCTGACGATTAAAACGCCACAGTCGTTGAGTCCCGTCATCTTCTACCTGGATCACAGAAAAGCTACCGTCGTTGCCAAAGGGCGTCGGCGAATACTCGCTTTGAGTCGTTTGCGTGAGCTGCCGGGTCTTCCGGGTGGTCAAATCAAATGCGGCGATATCTGCGTTGTTATCTTCAATTCTGGTAAAGAGCAGTGTGAGGCTGTCTTGAGTAAAGAAAGGTTGATTATCATAGCCAGGGCGGTTCGTAATGTTTTCTGGCTTGCCAAATTTGCCTGCCTCATAGGGCATTAAATAGATCTCAGTACCTGGAACACCTTGCGCGTGTGCTGCGCTATAGAGGGTCACCAAGGCCAGGGCGGTTATCAGTTTCATCAGACATCTAGGCATGTGATTCCTCCTTTGCCAAATAGTCTTGCAGCTGTTGTCCCACTACTTCTTTCCGCCACCCGGAAAGCTTCTCGTTTAGCTCTCCGGTTTGGAGTAAATGGACCAAGTCCTTTTTGCTGACCAATGTTTCTGGAGCGATATCTAATGCGGTGGCTTCCTGGTCAACGATACTTTTGAGCGCTTTTAAAGTGCTACGCGAACCTGGGGGCAGCGGCGCGGTTGGCGCTGGCGGGCACTGGTCTTCATCCAGCCCAGCTACTTCAGCAACGACATCAATGATGGCCTGACCGTGATGTCGACGAGATGGATGGCTTAGTGCTTCAATATGATTCAGCGCGTGTAATGTGTTCGGTTGGGCTTCCACGATCTCGTAAATAGCCTGATTCGAGAAAATCCGATTGCGCGGCAGGTCGCGACCGCGCGCCGCAGATTCTCTGTAGCTTAGCAGCGCATGGACGAGCGCGCGTTGCCATGGGGGCATCTTCCAGCAGTGCTTAAATTTCTCGTATTGCTGCTCAATACTTGGGTCTACGTCGAGCATCGGTGTGAGTTTCGCACAGTCCTCCTGCACCCATTCCAGGCGGCCAAGCGCCTGTAGACGATCCGTTAGGTGTGCATGCAGTTGGGGTAGGTAACGGACGTCCTCCGCGGCGTAATGCAGCTGGTTTTGCGTCAGTGGACGTTGCTGCCAGTCTGAACGAGTTTCGCCTTTCTCCACGGTAATGCCCAAAGTGAGTTCCAACAGCGCCTGGTAACCCAGGGCGGGACCCAGACCTAAGAGAGCGGCTGCAATTTGTGTATCGAAGATATTGCGAATGGGTGGTTTGTAGCGGGTGGCAAACGCGTCCAGATCCTCAGAACAGCTGTGCATGATCTTGGTGATATCTGGGTCTTGCAGCAACGACTGAATGGTTTCCACCTCGGTGAGTTCCAGGGGATCTATCAGCGTCACGTTGTCGCCATCCCCCACCTGGATAAGGCTGAGTATGGGAAAGAATGTTCGCTCTCGCATAAACTCTGTATCGACCCCAATCACACCTTTGTCGCGCCAACAGTCAGCGCGTTCTTGTAAGGGAGTTGCCTGGGAAAACCAATCGTAACTGTCGTTCTTCATACCATCTGATCAAAAACCGCGAGACTAACATAGTTTGCGTTACAACAGCCGCGAATGGGCACATCTTTGGAGGATCGGACTTTCACTACGTGCTGTTCGCCACTTGCGTTGCGTTTCTCAATCTCCTATGTTCGCAACTGCCTGTCGGAAATAAGGTTCGTTTGTGACGTCTTTCGCACCCGAGGCGCTTGTGAAATGAGCGCCAAGCCCAATGGAATTTCAGTACGAACTGCGCGCGTTGGCGTGCTTCTCGTATTGATTGGGCTTATTGGCGGGTTAGTGTATTGGAGCAAGCCTTCGCCTGAGCAAATATCGCAAAAGCCGCCGGCTCCAGCAGCAGACACCATAGATGCAGATAATGAGCAAGGACCGGCCGATACCCTGACTAGTTCTGAGCAACCACCACCTGTGGAACCGGAAGACTTGCAGCCAGAGCCCGAAAAGACTAACTCTGAGAATAATGTAGTGGTTGGGCCGGGTGTCCAGCAGACGGCCGAGGAAATTGATTTTGCTACGGCCATGGCCGCAGGGGATGCTGCGCTTGAGGAAGATCGGTTGTTACGATCTCCAGACGGTCAACGCGGTGCAATGAATTACTACTACGCAGCTTGGAAGCAAGAACCCGAAAGTGCCGATGCGCTGGCTGCACTGGAGTTGGTGGGGGCGCAGTTGCGTAGGCGCCTGGCCACTGCTGTTGTATCCGAAGATTTTCAGCTTGCCCGTCGTTATCTTTCGGAATTAGAAGAGGCGGTGCCACCTTTGGCGAGCGTTGCGGAGCTTCGGATCAGTCTGGATAAGGCCAGAACGATCGCTGAGGCTCGGATGGACTTGGAAGCTACGCTGGCAGCAGATCCGGTTGATCCACAAACCCTTTGGGGCGCTTTCGATCAGCTCAGACTCTTGGACGAAGATGCAGCGCAACGCTACGCAGTTTCAGTTCAGTCTGAGCAATTGGCGAACTTTCGACGAGAAATGTTTAACGATCAGTTCTTGGCTGCCAGACAGTGGTTGCTGTTTGCTGAGGACGTTCGACCAGAATCCACTTTAAACGCAGAGGCGCGTCGAGACTGGGAGCTGGCCACTAAAAATGCGATCGATCAAATCGTCGCACTTGCGGACGAGCAGAAGTTGGCGGGCAAGTTCTCTAGCGCGGCCAACACTTTGTCTACTATCACTACTATCGTTCCTGACTCTCCCCGGCTCACCCAAGAGTTGGAGCTGTTAGCGCAGTTTCAGCTTACCGGTCCCTTTTCGGTGGGTGAGGAGTTTGCAGATTCACTCAACTTTGGCGGGGCTGCCGGGCCACAGATGATTGTGCTACCGCCCGGCGTTTTTGTGATGGGAAGTAATGCAGCAGGCGCTGCGGAGCGTCCCGCCCGGAGTATTCAAATTCCAGTGGGGTTTGCCCTTGGCAAAACGGAAGTGCGCGTGGGTGATTTTCGTCTGTTTGTAGAAGGCACCGGGTACCAAACCGATGCGGAACGTGCAGGCCGTAGTCTGGTGTACAACGAGCGCAATGGCCGCATGGTGCGACGGCGGGGTGTGAGCTGGCGAAAAGGTTTCGATGGAGCGCCCGCGGAAGATGATCTACCTGTGATGCACGTCTCTTGGAATGATGCGGTGGCCTATGCTGCCTGGTTGTCAAACCGGACGGGAGCCAGCTACCGCCTGCCTAGCGAAGCAGAGTTTGAGTATGCGCTTCGTGCTGGGACCACAACACGCTATTGGTGGGGTTCGGATGTGGCTGCGCTAGAAAGCGAAAGCTTGATCCCAGAAAATCTAACGGGAGCGCAGGATCGTTCTCGACGTGGTCAAAAGTGGAATCGTGCCATCGCGGGTTATGCCGATGGGTTTTTCGGTCCAGCGCCTGTGGGCTCGTTGATGACCAATCCGTTTGGGCTTTATGACATGGCGTCAAATCTTTCCGAATGGGTTTTAGATTGTTGGCACGATAACTACCGACGGGCCCCAGTGACCGCGGTGCCGTGGGTTAATCCAGGTTGTAAGAATAGAGTGGTTCGGGGGGACTACTGGGGTGGTGACTGGCATGCTGCTCGTTCCACTTTTCGCAGTAGTGCAAGTGCTGATTACACCACTGCTGCGGTTGGATTTCGCTTGGTACGGGAGATTGTTCCGGAGACAATTGACTAGCGGATTGGCACTGAGGAATGCCCGGTTGGTCAGCAGAAGTTGCGGGCTTTTATCTGCAGATCACTGAGTAAGCTGTCGTAATTCCAAAGGCGTTTGGCGATAAGGTGATATACCCCTTGGTGATGCTCCAAAGTACCATCGATAGCTAATAGGTCCGATTCCAACAGGTCTCGACGCTGGGCCACTGCCAAATCTTTCCAGATAACAGCGTTTAACAGGCCTGTTTCGTCCTCTAAGGTCACAAACGTTACGCCGCTGGCGCTACCCGGACGTTGCCTAAGTGTGACCAATCCAGCTACTCGCATAATGGTGCCGCTAGGCTCCCTTTTAGCCGCAGCAATGGTGCGGGCACGACGCTCCTGAAGTTGTTCGCGAATCAAACCCAGTGGATGCGTGCGTAACGTCAGTCCTGTGCTGCGGTAGTCCAATATGACAGATTCGGCCTCAGTTGGGGCACGTATAGACGTGGTGTCCTGGGGAATGTGGGTGGTGGCCAGCAGCGGTGGAAATTGTTCGATACCGGCAACCGCCCAGCGAGTTTGATGACGATTACCACTGAGGCTGGCCAGCGCATCTGCTCGGCTTAGAGCATCCAACTCGCGACGGTTGAGTTGCGCTGTCTGCGCCAAATGCTGTACATCCCGAAACGGGCGTGCTGCAACGATGCGATTTGCGGCTGCTTCGTTAAAGCCTTTTACCAATCGTAGACCCAACCGGATAGCCGGTTGATCGGTGTCTGTGTCGGGTTCGAGATGTGAATCCCAGCGGCTGTGACAAACGTCTGCCGGGCGCACTTCCACTGCATGGTTTCTGGCATCTTGAATAAGCTGCGAAGCTGGATAAAAGCCCATGGGCAGACTATTGAGTAAGGCACAGCAAAAAGCGGCAGGCTCATGACATTTGAGCCATGCGGATACGTATACCAGCAGAGCGAAGCTGGCTGCATGAGATTCTGGGAAACCGTAAGATCCAAAGCCCTTTATTTGCTCAAAGACGCGGTGAGCAAAGGATTCGTCATAGCCTCGTTCTCGCATGCCATTCACAATGCGGTTCTCAAAATGCTCCAGACCACCATGTCGCTTCCATGCCGCCATGGACCGGCGGAGCTGGTCTGCTTCGCCGGCGCTAAAGCCTGCAGCCACGATGGCTAGCTGCATTACCTGCTCCTGGAATATGGGCACGCCCAGGGTGCGCTCGAATACGGCGCGTAAATCCTCACTGGGATAGTCGACCGGCTCTAATCCTTGTCTTCGGCGCAGATAAGGATGCACCATTTTGCCTTGAATGGGACCGGGCCGGACTATGGCGACCTCAATGACAAGATCGTAAAAACAGGCGGGTTTGAGCCGCGGCAGCATGCTCATTTGCGCTCGAGATTCAATCTGAAATACGCCAATGGTGTCGGCGGTTTGAATCATGGCATATACGCTGGGATCTTCAGCAGGGATAGTTGCCATGGTCCACGTGCGCCCGCGGTATGCGCTGATCATATCAAAGCATCGACGAATCGCACTGAGCATACCCAGAGCAAGACAATCCACTTTCAGTAAGGCCAGAGCTTCAAGGTCATCTTTATCCCATTGAATAACGGTCCGGTCCGGCATGCTGGCATTCTCTACCGGTACCAGGTGATGCAATGGATGTTCAGAGATGACAAAGCCACCCACATGCTGGGACAAATGACGTGGAAAACCAATGACCTGGTCAACCAGAATAAGCAGTCGGTGAATCACAGGAGAGTTCGGATCAAAACCCCGTTCTCGTAGCCGTTCAGCCAGGACCTCATGATGGTCCCAGCGCGTTAAGGCACGGGCTAGCCGTTCGATCTGCTCGGCATCCATGCCCAGAGCCTTAGCCACGTCGCGTACCGCGCTTCTTGCTCGGTATGTGATAACGGTTGCTGCTAAAGCGGCGCGGTGTCGGCCGTACTTTGAATAGATGTACTGGATAACTTCTTCCCGACGTTGATGCTCAAAATCCACATCGATATCGGGCGGTTCGTTGCGCTCTTCAGAAATAAAACGTTCAAATAACAAGGTCCCTCGCGCGGGATCGACTTCCGTAATGCCTAAGCAATAGCAAACGGCAGAGTTGGCGGCAGAACCCCGCCCTTGGCAGAGTATTTCCTGGGAGCGTGCGAAATTAACGATGTCGTATACGGTAAGGAAATAGGCCTCGTACTGCAGCTTACTGATTAGGGCGAGCTCATGCTCGATCTGTTGGCGGACCTGCGTAGACTCCCCGCCTGGCCAGCGCTTTTTGATACCTATTTCGGTGACGTAACGCAGATACTCGCTGCGCGTCATGGCGTCAGGGGCTAACTCCTTGGGATATTCGTACTGCAGGGAGTCAAGGTTGAAGTCACAGCGATTCGCAATGATCTGTGTATTTTCTATCAGTGCTTGAGGATACAGCTGGCGTAATTGCGAAACCTTACGCAAATGCCTTTCTCCAGATGCGTGCAGCGCAAAACCTGCGGCGGGTAAGGGCATCTTGAGGCGAATGGCAGTCAGCGTATCTTGTAATGCTCTGCGGCTGCGTGTGTGCATGTGTACGTCCCCGCAGGCAACCATTTCCAACTGGGTGTGGTCGGCGACGGCAGTCAACTTTTCCAGCCACTTGCGGTGACATTGGGTGCAGACCAGATTTACGCCAATCCATGCGTGTGTCGCAAAGTGCTCGGCGACCCATTGCGCCTGGTCTAGCAGAGATTGACTATCTGCATGAATGTCGGGAAACCACAGCAGTTCGCAGTCCTCGGCTGCTTGGGTAAGCTGACTGCTATGGATGGTGTAACTGCCTTTCTTGGCTACACGTCTGGCATCGGTGATGAGCTGACACAGGCGGCTATAGCCTGCGTGATTTCGAGCAAGCAAATTAAAGCGCAGTCCATCGGTAGTGCGTATCTCGGTTCCGGTTATGAGTTTTAGCGCATGCTTCTTTGCTGCTTCGTACGCGCGGACTATCCCGGCCATAGTGCACTCATCCGTAATGGCCAAGGCGCTGTATCCCAGTGATTTTGCTCGTGCAAACAGCTCATCCGCGGTAGCTGCGCCCCGCAGAAAAGAGAAATTGCTTACGCATTGAAGTTCGGCATATTGCATCAAAAAACTGTATAAAAATACAGTTTTAATCGCAACCGCCAGTTATCCGAAAGTTGATTGGGCCTTATTCAAACCAGCCATGGATAAACCAACCGTGCTGGGGATGGCGGCGGTCTCTGAATAGCCAATAGCGCCGACCGTCACTGGCTTTGGCGATATAGTAGTCACGACACACATCTTTGCCGTCCCACCAGCCAGACTCAATGCGTTCGGGACCAGTTAATAGTATGGGAGGCGCTTGCTGCCATGGTTGCGGTGGCGACAAGAGCCATACTGGTCGGCTTTGGCTAGCAGTTGCAGTGATCGCCTGATCCGGTGCTTTTTCAGCCTTGAAATGGCCTATGGAAGCAACCTTGTAAGCGTATTCGGGTCGATGGTCGGCGCAGACTTGTAGTTGGGTGAGTGCCTGTTCCCCGAGCCGGGAAAGCCACATTTCATACAGACGATGCCATTGATGTGAACTGTCTGGTCGCTGCGCGAATAAGTCCTGCATTTGATATTCAAATGCAATGGGCTTGTTGGTCGTTAGTGTAATACTGCGTACGGGTGCTGGTAGTGCTACTCGTTCCAGTCGTTCTCGAACAATATTCAATATACGCTGCGCATTGCGATCAGGTTGCTGTAGCCCCACGCTAAACTTGGTTGGAGATTGATTGAAGTGGCTCAGACTAAAATCCAACCTGCTGATGGCCTCGTCGCGCGCTCTTAAAAATACCTCCATGTTTTTCAGCATGCGCTGGATCGCAAAGCTCATGCCGTGGGCACTACCAATTTCCTGGGGCAAATCTAATGCGGCACTAAAGTGCTCTGGAGCAGGGTGACTGGTGAGCGGGTCATCCGCTTTCCCCAGTAGGCGATCCAAATATTGCATCTGGGCCTGCCCAATGCGTTGGGCAAGGCCAGCACGAGGCAGCTCCAGCACTTCGCCGAGGTTGCTAATGCCGCTGGTTTGGAGCATCTCCACCGTAGCATTATTTAGTTCTAAAGCGCTTAGCGGCAAATTGGCTATTGCCGCTGGCAGAGGCTGGAGCCGACTAAGTGCCAAATCTTGTCCGGTTCGAGCCAGCGCATAAGCTGCTTTTACACTGGGCGCAATGCAAAGCCTACGGGTTAAATAGAGCTTGCTGGTAGCGTCACTAAAGTGCGCCAGCAGAGCATGTAGCCCGCCAAATAATTTACGACTTGCTCCTACTTCAACCATTACCGCATTGGATTGGTAGCAAGCAACCATGCTGCTATAGGCGCACACTTGATCAGCCAGTTGCTGTTGCAGTTGCCGCTCTAAAGAAACTTGCCGTGGATAAAGGCGCACGTCTGACAACAGCGCATAGGCACTATCGATACTTTGCTGCGGGGCGATGCCGTATTTTTTTGCCGCTTCGTTAGCATCCACAATCCAACGCTTGGCTCCGCGACTGTCTGTTACTGCCAAGGGCGCAGCATTTGGAATACCCTGAAGCATGGCGTCTAACGCCAGCCGCGGCAAATAGATACATAACCAAAGCATGCGGCACCCGCCTAATGATGCAGAGGCGGAAAGGAAATTTGGGTGTGACCAGCCAGCCCGCGAGATTTGATGATATTGATTGTTCGAGATTCGGCTTTGGTTTGAATCTCTAAGCGCAAGGGAGCGGGTGATGGTAGCTTTGCCGCGAATCCCTTGCGGATGAGCGCGAGCCAGGTTTTTCCATGCTCTGCTGCCAGTTGTAAGCGCCGAAGGCGGCGCATACTGGTTTCATCGTTCCACAATACCATGCCGCTCAATGCGCCAGCACGCAGGCCTTGCTCAGCAGCCCAGATTGCTTCCCGATCATTGTTGGGACGAATAATAAGCAGGTTATTTAGCTCAATGCCACGTTGGAGCAAGCCGGGAGCATAGGGCAGGGCCGGCGGGTCAATCCATACCATCGGTAACGCGCTTTGTTGTAGTTGGCGGATTACGGGCAGTAATAGTGCAAACTCGCCAACGCCATACTGTGGCACTAAAATTTCATTAATCGCATGGGGTGCCCAGCCGTTGGGTAGCTGCTGATCTAATGTGCTATAGCCAAATGGTAGCCCTGCCTGATGATGCGTGTCGCGCGCGCGCCAAACTGCTGGGTGCTGTAATACCTGGGCCAGATTATATTGTTCGCTGGAACTGCTCATTCCATATGCGGCCGGATCACGCCTACGCCCAGTCCTTCGATATGAAATTCGTCAACGCTCAAGTCCAC
>CAZVYE010000027.1:0-9665 GCA_964630895.1 uncultured Gammaproteobacteria bacterium
GTCGGGGCAGTTGACGGAAAAGTGATCGAAAGCTCTGTTTGTCGGTTCCGCTAGCTTCTCGGGATCATTATCCCAAACCAGCCCCATATCTTGGGTTGCGTGACCTAGCACCGTAAAATCTAGCTGTGCTCTGTCCCGCCACTCATCCAGCAAATGTCGTTTGGCGCTTGGTATTGTAAAAAGCAACTCATAGTCGTCTCCCCCATGGAGCGCCAGAGTCTGTTTGTCCTGGGCTGATACATCAGCGGGTATGGCAGGATCACAAGGGACACAGCGCAGATCCAGCGCAAAACCTACTTCCGAAGCTTTTGCTAACTTTTCCAGATCGACTACCAACCCGTCTGAGATATCCATGCAGGCCGTGGCCACCGGCGCAATCAGCTGGGCTGCGTACACTCGAGGCACCGGGCGGTTTAGCCGATCTGCAAGCATATCCCCAGGTTCTTCTTGCCGTTGAATGGCTCGCAGGGCTGCAGCGGCACCACCTAGTGATCCAGTGACCACGAGTAAATCCCCGGCATTCCCGCCTGACCGAAGCACTGGCCGCCTTTCGCAATGCCCCGTCACCTGCGCCGAGATGGACAGCGGGCCGCGGCTGGTATCGCCCCCTATTAGAGCCACATCAAAAGCAGCTAAAACTTCGCGCAGACCTTGCGCAAAATCACCGACCCAAGCCGTATCATGCTCCTCAAGCACTAGCGAAAGCAGCGCGGTGCGCGGTGCCCCACCCATTGCTGCAACATCACTGAAGTTTACTGCCAGAGACTTCCAGGCGATATCAGCTGCATGTGTGCCTTTGGGAAAGTGGATACCGGCGTTCAATGTGTCCATGCACAACACATCAAAGCCGCCGTCGGCCCGGGCGACCACCGCCGCATCATCGCCGATTGCAGTTTCTGGGCGTGGCCCGATATCGCAACTGGCCTTGTGAATCAGGTCGATGATGTCGGATTCGCGACTCATCCCTTGTGTGCTTTTTGCTCCACCTGACGCCAAATTGCAGACGCCTTGTCTAACACGCCATTTACATAGCTAGCACATTGCTCCGAGCCAAAATCCTTGGCCAGATCAATGGCCTCATCCAGGATCACTCGGTACGGCACTTCCATATGTTGACGCAGCTCGTTACCCGCCACCAGCAAGATCGCCCGCTCCATAGGGTCAACGTTGTCCCAATCGCGATCCAGGATCGGCCGATATTGGTCAACCAGTTCTTCTTGCGCTCCAACAGTCTCTGTTAGCAACGCCTTAAAATATTCCAGATCCACGGTGCGCATGTCTTGCTCATCGAGAAACTGCTGATAAATCTCGTGAGCACTCTGACCCGTCATCAACGACTGATAGACTCCCTGCAGCGCTCGCCTTCGGGCCCGCCGTCGATTGCCGTGTGCACCTCTATCTTTGCGCTTGGATTGCCGCTTACTCATTTCGATGCATCCAATGCCGCGTAGAGATTTGCCATTTCGATAGCAGCAAGCGCCGCATCCACACCCTTATTGCCAGCTTTGGTACCAGCCCTTTCCCAAGCCTGTTCCAGCGTATCTGTGGTGATGACACCAAACGCGATGGGGCAGCCCGTCTGCAGGGCAGCAGATGTAATGCCGCTGGCACATTGTCCTGCGACATAGTCAAAATGCGGTGTTGCGCCTCGTACTACGCAGCCCAATGCAATGACCGCCTGGTAGCTACCTGACGCAGCCAACTTGTGCGCAGCCTGTGGAATTTCAAAAGCGCCTGGTACATCAACGCGGACAATATTGTCATCACTTGCGCCATGCCGAAGCAGAATATCGTGTGCGCCCGCGACCAACTGGTCCACAATCGCAGAATTAAATCGACCAACAACCAGAGCGAACCGGCCGTTTGCTTGCATATCTGTCTTTATCGTTTTCATCACTAACTCATTCGGGTTCCACATATTCCACGACTTCCAGGCCAAATCCGGATAAGCCGTGAAACTTCTTAGGCGCGCTTAACACCTTCATTTGCGACACGCCCAGGTCTGCCAGTATTTGTGCACCAATACCGTAAGTCCTCAGCGTCTCGCTATGCTCGCCGCCCGCAGCGGTATCTCTAGCTTGACCATCTAGCGACAGCTGATCCGTCACATGTTGCGCCGTCTCTTCCTGCCCCAGCACGATGAGCACACTGGTGCTTTCGTCTGCCATATATTGTTGCGCGGCACGCAACGGCATACCCAGATGCTTGCCGTGTACCTGCATTAGATCACTAAGCGCATTGCGTAAGTGTACTCGCACACACGTTACCTCTGCGTCCTTTGGTTGCCCATGAACTTGGGCCAAATGGACCTGACCGGTAATTATATCCCGGTAAGCAACCAGTCTGCGCGGGCCCCACTCGGTATCGACAGTTTGATCCGCAATTCGCTCAACAGTCATTTCTGTCTGCATGCGATACTGGATTAAATCCGCAATAGAACCAATTTTAAGTCCGTGCTCCTGAGCAAACTTTTCCAGTTCAGGCCGACGCGCCATGCTGCCATCTTCGTTCAGGATTTCCACGAGCACACCGGCCGATTCCATCCCTGCCAGCTTAGCCAGGTCCACAGCGGCTTCTGTATGCCCGGCTCGAGTCAGGACGCCGCCTGGTTCTGCCATCAAGGGGAAAACATGGCCGGGCTGAACTACGTCAGCGGGCTGCGCGTTTTTTGCGCTTGCTACCTGAATGGTGCGAGCCCGGTCGGCGGCGGAAATTCCAGTCGTAACGCCAGTAGACGCTTCGATGCTTACCGTAAAGTTCGTTTCAAATTGCGCTCGATTTCGACTAACCATCAAGGACAGATCCAACTGGTCGCAACGATCTCGGCTCAACGGCAGACAAATCAACCCGCGCGCATACCGGGCCATGAAATTGATATGCTCTGGCGTAACCTTGCCAGCGGCCATGATGAGATCGCCTTCATTCTCGCGATCTTCGTCGTCGACGACTACGACCATGCGACCGGCTCTTATGTCTTCAATAATCTCTGGAATGCTGTTAAACGCCATCGCTTGGTGACTCTTGTTGAATTGGATTGTTCGTGCTGAGCAGCCTGGCCGCATAGCGGGCCAAAATATCCGCCTCTAGATTGACTGCCTGGCCCGGTGTCAATGCGCCCAAGGTGGTAACTTCCAAAGTGTGCGGCACCACGTTAACCTCAAACCAGTCGTGGTCAACGGAATTGACGGTAAGACTGACGCCATTGATAGTGATCGACCCTTTACTTGCTACCAGGCCCGCAATCTCTGCCGGTAATGCAAAACGCATGCATTCCGAGCGAGCATCCGAAGAGCGGGTCATTAACTCACTGACGACATCTACGTGGCCAGATACATAGTGACCGCCTAGAGCATCACCGACGCGAAGCGCAGGCTCCAGATTGACGACAGTGCCCGTCGCGTAACTGGAGATAATGGTTTTGCGCGTAGTTTCAAGGGACACGTCGGCTGCAAAGCGGTTTGCAACCATCGTAACCACCGTCAAACAGGCTCCATCCACTGCGATACTGTCGCCCAACTGGCACCCATCAAGAAAAGATTCTGGCGTCTGCAGCTCCATCCGCAGATCGCCTTGGCGGCGCTCCAGGCTAAGCACTTGCCCTTGAGCTTGCACAATTCCGGTAAACATATCAGCTGCGAACCACCTTTAATCGCCTAAAAACATCCTGCCCCAACATGCGCATGTCTTGCTGCTGCAGCATGACCTTATCGGCCAGTCTGTCTAGCTTGAGGCCCTCTAGTATGGGCTTACCCTCGCCGATAACGCAGGGCGCTTGATAGATGAGCAGTTCGTCTACCAACCCTGCCGCAAAGAGATTTCCAGAAAGCGTTGCCCCAGCCTCAACGTGTAACTCGTTAATTTCGAGATCTGCCAAGAGCGCGACGACTCTCTGCAGATCCAGCCGTCCGGCATGCTCCGGGACCGGCAACCAACGCACGCCCGGAACATCGTCAGGTTTCTCACGTGCGACGTCGGGGGCAGAAAGCACCCAGGTCTCTCCAGGCTGGCGCAGGAGTTTCGCAGTTTCAGGCAACCTCCCCCGCGTATCCAACACAATCCGTACGGGCTCCGATTCAGCGCTATTCGTTCGCACATTGAGCTGCGGGTCGTCCGCCAATACCGTACCGATCCCAGTAAGTATTGCGCTGGCGCGAGCGCGCCAGGTGTGGCCATGCTCTCTAGCTGCTGGCCCGGTAATCCACTGGCTTTCTCCGCTGGACAGCGCCGTAATTCCATCAAGGCTGGATGCGAGCTTTAGTCGTATCCACGGTCGCCCATGGCGCATACGTGTGAAGAAGCCCACGTTAAGTTCCTGCGCCGCCTCCTGCAGCAGCCCCACTTCAACTTCAACACCCTGGTCGCGCAGTAGAGCCAAACCCTTACCACGCATCTTGTCGAACGGATCTTCACATGCAACTACAACCCTGGCCACACCCGCATCCAAGAGTGCCAGGGTGCATGGCGGCGTGCGTCCATGGTGACAGCATGGCTCCAGAGTCACATAGACCGTTGCACCTTTGGCCTGATCACCTGCATCCTTCAAGGCATGCACCTCCGCGTGAGGCTCTCCCGCGCGAGCATGCCAACCCTCACCCACAACCTCCTCGGCCTGAACTACTATGCAGCCGACGCGAGGGTTGGGATGGGTGGTATACAAACCATTGCGCGCAAGCTCTAGAGCCCGCGCCATCATGGCGTGGTCAGTGGCGGTCCAGGAGGCGGTCATTGCTCGTCGTCATCCCGCCCTAAAAGCGACAGCTGCCCGCTGGAAATGCCGGAAAAAGACTCTTCTTCCAAACGCTCAATTTCTTCTCGAAAAGCCTGCACATCTTCGAATCTGCGGTACACGGAAGCGAAGCGCACATAGGCGACTTGATCCAGTCCGCGCAGCTCTTCCATCACATGCTCGCCCACAGCGCGGGCGGGAATTTCGCTGGTATCAACCGATCGCAGTGCGTGCAAAATGCGCTGAATTGCGCGCTCCACCTCTTCAGTTTGCACTGGTCGTTTCAACAGCGCTCGTTGCATTCCGGCCCGTAGCTTATTGGGATCAAACGCCTCCCTGCTACCGTCCGATTTAACGATCGCTGGCAGATGCAATTCGGGCTCTTCTGCCGTATTGAACCGAGCGCCACATTCAATGCACTCCCGGCGGCGACGGATCTCAAATCCCTCGCCCCGGAGACGTGAATCGACTACGCGCGTATCAGTCGCTTGGCAGAACGGACAGTGCATGGTTTAGGATTTATACACCGGAAAACGCTGGCACTGCTGAGCCACTTTATCGCGCACTTTGGAAATCACAGACACGTCGCCCATGTTGTCCAAAATGTCACACATCCAATGGGTTAGCTCTACTGCTTCTTGTTCGCCATAACCTCGCGTTGTAATGGCCGGCGAACCTATGCGCAGGCCACTGGTTACAAAGGGCGAGCGCGGATCATTGGGAACTGCGTTCTTGTTTACCGTGATATGCGCTTCGCCGAGCGCCGCCTCGGCATCTTTTCCGGTAATTTCCTGAGCAATTAGGTCAACCAAGAAAAGATGATTCTCGGTGCCACCCGAAACGACTTTGTAACCGCGCTCAATAAAGGTTTTGGCCATCGCTTTCGCGTTCACTAAGACCTTCGTTTGATAGTCTGCAAAATCAGGCTCCAAGGCCTCTTTAAATGCAACGGCCTTTGCCGCAATAACGTGCATAAGTGGACCACCCTGAGTGCCCGGGAACACCAGCGAATTGAGCTTCTTCTCAATATCGGGGTTGCTTTGCGCCAAGATAATTCCACCCCGTGGTCCGCGCAATGTCTTATGGGTAGTACTGGTTACCACGTGCGCATGGGGCACTGGATTGGGATATACTCCCGCTGCAACCAAACCGGCGACGTGGGCCATATCCACTACAAAATAGGCGTCGACGCTGTCTGCAATTTCTCGCATGCGAGCCCAATCAACCACCTGGGAGTACGCGGAGAACCCACCAATCAGCATTCGTGGCTTGTGCGTCTTGGCTAAGGCCTCAATCGCATCATAGTCGATCAAACCCGTGGCCTCGTCTAAACCATACTGGATTGCGTTATAGATTTTCCCAGAAAAATTGGGTTTGGCGCCGTGAGTCAGATGGCCTCCCGCATCCAGACTCATTCCCAAAATGGTGTCACCAGGATTGATAAGCGCCATGTAGACAGCAGCATTTGCCTGCGAACCAGAGTGCGGTTGAACATTAGCGTAGTCCGCGCCAAACAGTTTTTTGACTCGTTCAATTGCCAAATTCTCCGCTACGTCGACGTGCTCACAGCCGCCGTAGTAACGCCGGCCAGGATATCCTTCAGCGTATTTATTGGTGAGCACCGTGCCTTGCGCCTGCATTACTCGCGGGCTGGCGTAGTTCTCAGATGCAATCAGCTCGACATGATCTTCTTGCCGCTGCTCCTCTCGCGTGATCGCCTGGGCAAGTTCTTGGTCGAAATCTGCAATATTCATGTTCTGGTCAAACATTCGGCACTCCGAAATTTCTGAAATCAATACGGCCTATGGATTAGGCGAGTTTCTTATACTTGATGCGATGGGGGCGGTCCGCATCACCACCTACTCGGCGCTGTTTATCTGCCTCGTATTCCTGGTAATTGCCCTCGAACCATTCCACATGGCTATCGCCTTCAAACGCGAGGATATGCGTTGCAACACGATCCAGAAACCAGCGATCGTGTGAAATCACAAACACACAGCCCGGAAAATCCAGCAATGCTTCTTCCAACGCTCGGAGCGTTTCCACATCCAAATCATTGGTTGGTTCGTCCAGTAGCAACACGTTGCCGCCCGATTTCAGCAGCTTGGCCAGGTGGACGCGGTTGCGCTCACCACCAGATAGATGCTTGATAAATTTCTGCTGGTCCGAACCCTTAAAGTTAAACCGGCTTACATAGCCACGAGAAGCTGTTTGATAGCGACCCACTTCGATCATATCCTGGCCATCAGAGATTTCCTGCCAGACAGTATTGTCGCCATTCAGAGACTCGCGGCTTTGATCTACGTAAGCTAAATCTACGGTAGACCCAATCGTAATCTCGCCAGAATCAGGTGTTTCCACGCCGGTGAGCATCTTGAAGAATGTGGACTTGCCGGCCCCGTTGGGACCGATAATGCCTACGATGGCACCACGCGGCACTTTAAATGAAAGATCGTCTATGAGCAGCCGCCCATCAAACGACTTTGTCAGATTCTCCACCTCAATGACCTGCTCTCCCAAGCGCTCACCAGGTGGGATGTAAATTTCGTTGGTCTCGTTGCGCTTTTGATATTCCTGAGATGCCATTTCCTCGAAGCGCGCCAACCGGGCTTTGCTTTTGGATTGACGACCTTTGGGATTATTGCGCACCCACTCCAATTCATGGGCCATTGCCCGTTTGCGCGCTTTTTGCTGCGCTTCTTCCTGGGCTAATCGCTGCTCTTTCTGCTCCAGCCAGGACGTATAGTTTCCTTTCCAGGGAATGCCGTGACCGCGATCCAGTTCCAAGATCCATTCGGCTACGTTGTCAAGGAAGTAGCGGTCGTGCGTAATTGCCACGATGGTACCCTTAAATTCTTGCAGGAACCGCTCCAGCCACGCGACTGACTCTGCGTCCAGGTGGTTGGTGGGTTCGTCCAATAGCAGCATATCCGGATTGGACAAGAGCAGCTTGCAGAGGGCGACTCTGCGACGCTCCCCACCCGAGAGCTGCGCTACCGGCTGATCCCACGGCGGCAGGCGCAGCGCATCGGCCGCCTGCTCTAAGGTACGATCCAGCTCCCAACCGTTTGCCGCCTCAATGGCGTCTTGCAGCTGAGCCTGCTCCGCCAGCAAGTCATTCATTTCGTCATCTGACATGGGCTCAGCAAATTTCATGCTGACTTCGTCAAAACGAGCCAATTGATCTTTCAGCTCTTTGACGCCTAACTCGACGTTGCCGCGCACATCCAGGCTGTCGTCCAACTCGGGTTCCTGCGCCAAATAGCCGATATTGATATCTGGTTGAGGCCGTGCCTCACCGTGAAACTCGGTATCAATTCCTGCCATGATCCGCAATACGGTGGACTTACCGGCCCCATTCAGACCCAGAACGCCGATTTTTGCGCCCGGGAAAAAGGACAGGCTGATGTCTTTGATGATTGTCTTGTTCGGAGGAACAATTTTGCTCACTCCGATCATTGTGTAAATGTACTGAGCCATTGATTCTGGGGTGTTCGTTGTCAAACGGACCATTATCCCTGATTCGCCGGTAAAAGTCGCTAAAAGTGGGACTTAGAAGCGGGATGATTTTGCCTGTAACGGTGCGTTGTTTGCGAATATTTCAAACCTATGAAAGGAGAAGTACGCAGCACGCGTTAATTCGATGGACGAATGCATGGTTTGGAATTGGTGCAATTGCAGCTCAAGTGCTCTTGCAGGCCACCTAAACGATTCCCACATGCAGGGCTAACGTCATGAACGCCATCGACAACAACTAACCGAGAGGCTCAGAATCAGCGGTTAGGTATCAGAGGCTGCGACGGTCGGTCCCAGCACGCCGCATCGGGCTGGAATGGGCGCGGCTGAAATGCCAGATCCACCTGTGCTGGCGAGCCGTCAAACACCAAGTCTTCGCGCATTCGGTCCAGCATCGCAGAAGTGATTGAACGCATCTTGCCCAGCCTGTGGGCTGTGCCGAGGGTTGCTTTCAATACCCATGCGGGAACGGTGGCGATTCGCGCCCCTCTATCCATTGAGTTGCGAATTCTTTGCACCATTTGCCGATACGTGAGGGTTTCCCCTCCTGGCGTCGCATAGGTTCCAATAGCGTCGCTCTCGCCCAATATCCAACCACAAGCCAGGTCCGCCAGATCTTGCGCATGCACGGGCTGGCGACGCCCGCCACCACCAAAGGGGAGTGGGAACACTGGGAATCGCCTGAGCATACGAGCAATGTTGCTCAAGCCTTGATCCAAACCCGCCCCGTAGACGATGGTGGGTCGGCAAATCAGGTAGGGCGCACGCCTGGCTTCAGCGGTTTCTACCAAAGCGCTCTCCGCCTCCGAAATGACTTCTACCAAACGTCTTTCTTTTGGGTCAAGAGACTGAGCTTTGGTTATTACACTTGTCGTGCTAAATGCCATAACTCGGCTGATCTGCCGGTTAGCAGCAAACAGCTTTACCGACAAATCCAACGGCCCTGCCTGCACAAGCAGGTGCGCGTCCCGCAGTTCCAGGGGCTCTTGCAAATCGTGTTGCACCCATCGCAGGTTCTTGTGTTCGGCAATCCAGGGTGGCCGAGAGCTTCTCGATAAACCGAAAACGGTTTGATGGTTGGCTAGAAGCTGGGGAATCAGATAGGCACCTATCTGGTTGCTGGCTCCTGTGACGATCACACTCATGACAGGCGGATTCTATCTACCAGAAAGCGCGTCCAGACTGCAGCAGGCCATAACCAGCGCCAGCCAACGAATGCATTGGGCTTGATGTGTTTGCGGTAATAGCGAAGCAAACCATCTCGTTTCGCCCGCGCGGCCAACAGGGCAACGCTTTTATGACTCACCCCTTTTTCGTGCACAACATGTACGTTAGGCAGGCATACGATTTGCCCTCCGGACAGACGGATTCGCTTAAACAGGTCTAAGTCTTCGGCATGCAAGAAAAAATCTGGATCAAAGCC
>CAZVYE010000027.1:9765-24369 GCA_964630895.1 uncultured Gammaproteobacteria bacterium
GTTTGTGGATGCTTGTCTAGATAGTCTGTCAGCGCCTGCAGCGCTTCATGAGGCATCTGCGCATCAGGGTTCAATATCAGCAGATACGTTTCTTCCGCATCACTAGCGCCAATGTTAACAGCGCTGCCAAAGCCCAAATTCTCCGGCAACTCTCGTATCTGCAGACGCGTATCTGCAAGCTGATCCAACGAAGCTACCGAGCCATCATTCGAGTAATTGTCTATCACATGACAGCTAGCAATCTGATCCGATTGCAGCACGCTGGCAATACAACGCTTAAGCCAAGTACCGGCGTTGTAATTGACAACAATGGCGCGCACCATGTTCACGAATTGGCATTAAATCAGCTGATCGCCCTGGTCCCGTGCAGACTCCCAAAGAGGCACCCACGCTTCGATGCTCGCGGCATGCTCGAGCAATGCCGTGGAGAGTCGCTGCGCGATTTCGGTCTCGTTAAGCCCCCCTTTCCAATCGCGGAAGTTGGGGAGCTCGGGGTTAGCCAGGCTCTCGGCGTGAGCTTTAATCCAGTCTCGACGATCCACGCGCCAGTGTTCAGGTGCTTGTGGGTCGTTAGCATCTGCCATCTGCAGCTGACGAATAATTTCTGAGCGCATAAAGCTCATAAATTCTCTAACGGTGCCAAGTAGGTGCTGGTGACTGGACAGGCCCAAATCCTTAAGCACTGCCGCCAGATACATGGCCCGATCTGCTGGCGCGTCCGATTCACAGTTTTCCGTGCGCGAGAACGCAAACTCGCCGATAAATCTGGAAACCCAGGGTTCAAAAGCCGTCATTTGCGGTCGATCGCCCACACCAGGTCGGCGGTGTTCGAACAGGGTTGGCAAATTGGCACAAAGCGACTGCGGATGCAGGAATCGCAGCAGAAATCCAAAGTATGCATCTTCGCCACGTCCCATTGGTGCAGCTGGTGGTACCAGCTCTCTGTTATCCAAAGTGGTTGGAGTAAACTGCGAGCACATGGCCAATTGACGGTGACCGTATCCTTGACCCATAAGTGGTCGCTGCAACATGCGGTAGTATTCGTCTCGGTCTTCCCACATACCAAGCCGCATTTGCGCCGGCACACTATATAGCCACAAAGTGGTATCCATACGGCTATCACCAAACGCACCAGAAGACGTACTCCGTATGCTGGCTTTGCCCGCCAGCGCATCCACCTGACTCCAGCTTAGACCAGCTAAGATGTCATTGGGCTCTCGCGGGTCACCGTTCAGAATCGCGGTGAGCGGCGCTCCGCATAGTTCGATATGGCTTTCCAATGGATCGCCGTCGATATCGGCCAGCTGCGAAAACATCTCTGCGTCGTCACCAAACAGGCCCAAAGGCGTATGGGCAGCTGCACCAACGTGCACCTGTGACACTGCACCTGGCCAGCTGCGCACGTTAAAGCGCATATCGTCGTCCATCAGTAATGCGCCGTGCCCAGCGCCCAGTAGCAAAGCAGTATTCCATGCCTGCCCGCCACTAAATCCTTGTGCAGTTGCCGCACCGGCCAGACGGGTAACCTGGTCTCGGGGTACGCCCGTAACGTCGACTAGTTTCTCAACCAGTTGGTGGCGCTTTTCTACATCCACGTGACGAATTGCCAAAGTTTCTCGCACGCTGTCAATGACTTCTGCATTTGATTTGCGCGCATCCGCGTTGCGCGAATCGTCAACCACCACATATTCGAGCTTTCTGCCGTTGGCGTTCTGGTACTCTTCTGCACTGGCCAATAACGCTTGTAGCTGACTTGTTCTGTCGCAGGTACGAACGAAAACTCTTTCGGGATTTGCCGCCTCGATGTCGGCACCCGCATCCGCGATGCGCTGCGCGGCAGCTTCAGAAGATTCAAACAAGCCGCGATTTACGAGAAACTCGAACACTTTCCCAATCGCGGCATCTTGCCCACGCAGTTGAGGCAGTCTTTCCTGAACGTTTTTGGCGTGCTCTTGTAGTGTTGCAAACTTGCGACAGGCGTCCATCGCACTCAGTACGTCGGTGGTCATCACATGGGCGTCGTCGCCATGCACCGCCTGGAATACACACTCTTTATTCGATAAGGATGCCACTCGCCCATTCACGGACGCATAGCGCATTGTTTCGTTTTGTTCTGACATAAATCTTCTTATTGGGAATTAGCGGGAATCCGACGAATTGCTGAGCCTCGCGACCTCCGCCTCTAACTCAGCGATGCGCTGATCGCGATCATTGATAATCGCGCCGGCCTGCATATTCTTTCGGATTTCGTGATAGTAGTGTTCGTAGACGCTTTCACTGCTGTCCAAGAACCAATTTGCGCTTGGCGCCTCAGGCAACAAATGGTTCGCACGCGCCGCAATCATGATGAAATAAACTGGCGCGAATGAAATGCCCGGCTTGAGCACATCGGCTTCTTTGTCATACGTCAGGACATTGCCAAGCGTTTGCGCCTGACCTAGCTGCCAGATTGCAGAAGCAAAGGTTAGCTTCTGCCCAAACAGTTTGTGATTCGAGAATCTCTTGCCAACCAGCTCTAAGAGCTCATCTTTGTAAAGTTCCCGCACATGATACTCATTGACATGGCCAGTAGCATCTGAGTATTCAGCCTTGTCTGGCGAAGACAGTATCAGAATGCCGTCGTCGGCAAGTACGCGATTGAACTCATCGAGCATTTCTTCTTGTTCGTGCAGATGCTCAATCGTTTCGAACGAAACCACCGCGTCGAAGGTATTGTCAGCGAAAGGTAAATCCGTCGCACTTGCTTCCCGGTACGTTAGGTTACTAGCCTGGTAATTCTTGCTCGCGTGTGCAATCGCTTCATTCGAGATATCGCATCCCACCACAGATTCGGCGCTTTGCGCCAGCAAATGGCTACCGTAACCTTCACCGCTAGCTAAATCTAACACACGCCTTCCAGCTACAAACTGACTGGCGAATGCATAGCGGTGCCAATGTTCGTACCAGATTTCCCGCACACAGTCGGGCATAAATCGCTCGCCGGTAAATTCCATGCCAATGATTTCGTCTACTATTCGGTTTGGTCAAGCCGACTATTATCGGTCAATTCGTTGCCATGCGCATCCCGACCCCGTTCTGCCAACCATTGCATGACTACGTGACGGCGCTCAGCCAGAGGGTCAGCAGCGATAAATTGAGCGACTTGATTGTTGTAGTCGGGAAATCGGTCTAAGAGTTTTTCCAGATTTTCGCCCCCTGGGCGATGCTCAGTATCCTGAAAGGATTGGCCGCCGGCATGTACCACGTAGGCAGTGTCACAAATAACATTGATCCAACCCGCCTGGATTGCGCGCTGGCACCAGTCATTCTCTTCACCATATCCGTGGCCAAACGTATCAGCGTCGAGAACGCCAATTTCGGCGATACAGTCTCTGCGCATAAACATACAAAATCCCACTCCCGTTGGACAATCTGGATACAGTGGTTGTCCTGCCTTTGCGAATGCTTGTGCAACAACTTCAGGACTAGATGGCTCCGGATTGTTTTGGCAGAACATGGGGTACGAACAGATCTCCGCATTGTTTGACATGGGAGTTACCGATGCAATCTTGTCCTGCGAATAGGCACAGCGAGCAATCTGATCCAACGCACCTTCAGTGAGAATGGCGTCCGAATTTAACAGCAATACGTCATCGCAACTGAGCGCCAGGCCAGCGTTCACCGTTCTGACAAATCCGATGTTCTGACTGTTCTTTAGAATGCGAAACCGTGGTAAGTGCTGAAATGGCGCTAAGACGGATGCCATTTCAACGTGCGCAGAGGCGTCATCTATAACAATGCATGAGTCTTCTGCTCGCAAATATTTCTGTACGGATTGCAAGCATCGCTGCACCATCTGCGGCGCATTAAACACTGGGATTATGATATGCACTTAAGAAACCCAGCTGCGCGGCAGTTTGAGTGATCCAAACAGGCGAGTCTCACCTGGCACATCAATCAATCGATGAGTTGCACTGCCCAATTGACGGCCCAATTGAAGTGCACGTGCAATTATTCTATATCCACCAGGCAACAATAGATCGGGCGAAATCAGCTCGCAGCTAGACTGGGACAGAGGCATGTGGCGTTGACACAGTATCGCGCCATCCAGGGCGGTTACGGTTATTTCCATCTCACATGAAGGCTGGGCAGAAGTTGCTTCCCAGCTTGCAGTCAACGCCGACGTCGTGTCCCAATGGCCATCTTCAAGAGGGCTGAGGGAAAAGTTGCTGTAAGGTCGGCGTGAGATCTCTTTTTGGTCGATGTGTGGCCCAGAAGATTGCGAAGCCAGATAAGCTCGACAGACTTCAAAAACATCACCATCCAACTGCACCTGACCATTTTCTAGCCAGATCGCCCGATGACAAAGCCTTTGGATGTGGTAGGTGCTGTGAGAAACCAAAAGCAATGTACCGCCGCGCTCAATAAAGCCTTCCACCCAGCGAATACATTTTTTTTGAAATGATTCGTCGCCAACGGCCAGAACCTCATCGGTGATCAGCACCTCTGGATGCATGTGCGCAGCGATGGCAAAGCCCAGACGCACAACCATGCCGGATGAAAATGTTTTTATGGGTCGGTCTATGTCATTGGCCAGGCCGGCAAACTCAATTATTTGATCTGTGCGTTCCGCCAGCTCCTTACGCTTTATTCCATGCAGCAACCCCGATGAAACGATGTTCTCTCGTCCTGTTCGCTCGGGATCAAACCCAGCTCCCAATTCGATCAAAGCTGATAGCTTGGCGTTACACTGAATGCTGCCTTCACTAGGCTGCAGAATTCCCGCAATAATCTTTAACAGGGTGGACTTGCCCGCGCCATTTTCACCGACAATTGCGACACGCTCTCCGGCTTCGATCTCGAAGCTCACGTCCTTTAATGCGCTGAAGGCTTCTTTGGTTTTGTCCCTGGCTAATAAGGCCCGGGCCAAACCAGACCAGCCGCCTTGCTTGTAGCCACCGGGAAACCGCTTCCCTACTCCCTGTATCGCGATAACAGACATTAGAGGTAATCTTCGAACCGCTGCGAAAGGCGTTGAAAGTAGAACCAGGCCGCTGCAAACAACAAAAGTATTAGCAAAAGCTGGAGCCAAGCATAGGCTGGGAAATAGAAACTACCATTAAGCCACATTTCACGGAGTTGCTGGGAATAAAGGAACATGGGATTGGCAGCAAACACATCCCGATACTCTGATGGTATCAATTCCGGACCATAGAGGATCGGGCTTGCGAAAAACCAGAGCGTGAGAATGGGCGGCAAGGCGTGCCCAATATCACGAACGTAGACCTGAGTGGCTCCGACGATTAGTCCCAATGCAGCGGCAAGCAATAGCAACTGAAGCAGCACTACGAGACTTCCAAGAATGCCTACCAAGTGGAGTTCAGTTCCGGTGGCTAACAGCACTAGCAGCACTGCAACATATCCAAACACGTTGAGTGCAAATGTCGCTGCCACTCTTGCAAGCACCAGCACCTCATGAGGCATGGCGATTTTGCCAATAATTGCCTCGTTATCCGTAATAGCAGATGCCGCTCTGCTCAAGCTTTCTGAGAACGCGATCCATGGCCAAAAAGCCACCGCAAGAAACGGAATAAACCCAGCAGATTCCCAGCCGGGTACTCGTGCTTCAAAGATGCGGGTGAATACGAATGCATAGATACCCAACAGGGCCAACGGAAGCACGACGGACCACAAAAGTCCGCCGGTACTGGTTAGATATTGGGAGGAGAATTCGCGCCAGAAAAATGACTTAAATAACGCAATTCTCTGGTTTAGCGCTTTCGCCACCTGTTAACCGTCAAAGTTATAGTAGCGCGTACGCAAGCTTGCGACGAGTTCAGGATTAGCCTCGAAATCCTGATCCTTCCAGGCTTCGATCTTATCTTGCCAAAAGCTATTTCCGAGCTTCTCTCTGATGTCAGCCTTTAGTTTTGACTCAATCGTCTCGTATTCAGGTATCTGAGATTCTTTAATATCTTCCAACTTAATAAAGTACAGACTGTCCAAGAGGCGAATCGGTCCAGCGTACTGACCTACTGATTCTAATGACATGGCTGCCTTTTCCACGTCATTAGGGCTCGCCTCAGCTTTAACCAATGACATGCCTTCGTGTACATCCACACGCAACGCTTCCAACTCTTCTTGATCTGGGAGCGCGTCGCCACCTTGCTTAATGCGGTCAGCGAGAGAATCTGCAATATCCCGCAATTCAGCAATGGGCACGTGTTCACTACTAATGCGATACACCCGGATGGTGCGTTCTTCCGGCGTTGCAAAATCCCGCTTACGAGTCAGATAGCGCTCTTTAGCCAATGTATCCACAGCACCGCCAAACTGCGCGTCGATTAGGTGATCTTTGTAGCGCTTTACGACTTCTTCCTGAACCGCCTGCTCAAGCTCGGTGTCGAACATTGGATGTTCTTTGACATTGTTTAGTGTACCTAAACGAAAGAGCTCTGCCTCAGGATCCTCATACTGACCAATAACCAGTTCTCTGCGGCCATTGTCAAACTGCTCCTTGGCGGCATCTACAAACTCTTCTTCGACCTCTTCAAAGGTCGCTTGTACCGGCGGATTTCGCTTGTGAAACTGGATGACATGAAATCCATAACCGGTCTTCACGGGTCCAATGATTTCACCCTCTTCAGTGGCCGACCAGGCAGCTTTGTCGAATGCGGGAACCATCTCTCCACGGCCAAACGTGAGCAACCCAAGATTAGAGCCTCTAGAAGGATCCTCAGAATAGTTTTGCACCAATCTGGCAATCGGGGTGTCCTGGCGTGCCTTCTCTGCCACGGACTCGGCCAAGGCCTGCGCTTCTTCCAAAGATCGATTTTCCGTCGATATTAAAACATGGGTAACCGTTACGGTTTCTGGAGTTTCAAGCTTATGCTTCTGAGCTTCGTAGTTTTGACGCGCAATTTCCTCGTAGTTGGGCTCCGTAAGGCTTCTAGCCTGACTACGTAGTTCATACACACCAACCAGGCGGCGCAGCTGCTCGGCCTCAATAGCCTCCAACTCTTCTGCAGATACGATGCCTTGGTCGATCGCTTCCTGATACGCGATCTTCCGAACGGCAATCCCTTGAATTAAGTTAGACAGGCGCTTTGGGTGATCAAAGTATCCACCGCGAACATGTGGGGGCAAACCGTAAGCACTGGCATCTACGTCGGCAACGGTGACTGCTACATCGCCCAATCGTAGAACTTCTGCGTGGGTCTGCTCTAGCTCAACACAATGGGCAGTCGTAAATGAAAACAGCGCTGAGAACAGCGCTGTTTGCATGCAAAGAGAGAAAAATCTATTCGCTAACATCAGTATCTAAATCACACCATGGTTGGTTGCTGTTGATGCACTGTGTGGTACCAAGTGATTGTGGCAGCGCGTGCACCATATTAAGAAAATAAACGGTATTCGGTTTCAGGTTACAGCCGCCGGTATTTCCACCCACGCTAGCAACAATATTTCCAGATTCCTGGGTAAGGAAGAAGCTACAGCCCGTATCGGTCAGCGTATTCTGCACGAAGTTACCTGGACACTCATCAATGGTCGCGTAAGTAACCTCAGGTGGTCTGCTTCCAGCCACCGCAGTCAACTGCCAGCCTTGTCCTACATTACCCGTGCTAACAAACGGTAGTGCGATGAATGTGCCTTTATCGATGTAAATTCGACGAACCAAGCCACTGCCGCCTGGCCATTCACCATAGATGTCTGAGTATTCATCGGCATTACGCTGCGCTTCGCCTGGAATTAGCGGTAGCCACGATACGGTAGTGTCATGCGCGACAATATTGCTATTGGGCATGGGTCGTTCTGTGTCACAGAACGCGGGTACGGGGTAATCCCCATTGCCGCCTGTGCTGCCACCTTCAACGGTAACAGACGCAACCAACTCTTTCGAACAATTTAGTCGATACGTGGTATCTGTTGTTGGCGAGTGGGTTACGGAGCTGTCGACCCCACGTACTACATTGGCATTGCCAAGAATGGTGGTGCCGTTGGCAGTAATTCTGCAGGTAGATTCATCTGAGTCATCTACCGAATAGTTGATAGTTACTTCTTCGCCAGACTGGATGGTGTTTACATTGGTATCGAAGTCTACTTGAATACCACCTTTTGCTGCCAAGCATGGCGGCAAATCACCCGAACTCTGAACTGTAATGGACCCATCAAGAAGGGTAACGACCTCTTGATCGCTCAGGGTAATTTGGCAGTCGGCAACATCAGTAACGTCAAGGGTTTGCGCGTAAATTGCGCTCGTAGATAGCATGCCAAGCGCTGCTATCCATCTTAATGATTGGGACCTGATCATTTCTCTTTGTCTCCCGGTAATTCGTCGTTTTTTGTTATTTTCTTATTATTGTTATTACGTAGCACAAATGGCGCCAAAGTTTAATTCACTCTGGCCCATAAGATACTCATTCTTCGCGTGTTATCCAGCATATACCGATAAGCGGCTTTTCTAAACGCCAGACGCCCGCGGAGCAATTATAACAGGCAACTGTTTAAAAACTGTTATCCCAAACGAAAACAGGCGGAGCAAATGCTCCGCCTGCTTCGTGTAACGCTAAGGCTTAAATTAGCTGCCGATGATCTGGCGGCTAGCCTTATGACGGAACAGACCAGCGTAGTTAGACAGTACGTCGCCTACACCGTCGCCGTCAGAGTCGATCTGACCGTTCTGAAGAACAGTGATCTGGAAGCCGGTAACCGGCAAACCAACATAGATATCACCGTCGCTTGAAACCAGGGTGTGGTCATCACCAACAACAACCGGATCACTGAAAGTGGTCAGGTTAGAGGTGAAGTCGATGGTAGCCCAACCGTTCTCAAAGCCTTCAGCGTCGACCGCGATGTTACGCGCGTTCGGTGAGCCAAGGATTGAAGAAGCAGAGTTGGTTACCAAGTCTTGACCATAGGTCACAACCTGAGCTTCGTAGCACAGTACCGGTACAACAGGGCTAGCCGGATCGAACGGCGAGAAGTTTACGCCGCCAGTCGGTGAACCCGGAGAGGTCTCTTCACGATCGAAGAAGTTCAGACCGATTGGCTCACAAGCAGCACCGTCAGCAATGGTGTCGCCGTCGAAGTCATCGGTGAACGGATCGATTGGAGCCAGAGCACCCAGTACGTACAGACGCTTGGTTGGGAAGGTCATAACCCACTCAGTTGCACCAGCAGCCAGCGTGTCGATGGCATACTCGTTGTATACCGCGTTGTGCATGTAAACAGCACTTACCGCGTCAATACGACCAGCATTGGTGGTTGAGGTGGTTGTACCCCACTGAGAGGTAACGATACGACCGTTGTCAAACACGATGCTCTGAACAGGATCAGCAGTTGCACCAGTTTGCGCTTGGTTCAAGGTCGGCAATTCAGAACCCGGATTGTTATGCAGGGTCTGATCGTCGTCACCAACGATAGCAGCCGGGGTGTAGAAACCAGCAATCGCGTCAGCGTTGTAGCCAGCCAAGAAGCCGCGACCAACGTTTACGATTGAAGCACTACCAAACAGACCGCCAGTCGGCATGGTTACGTCCAGATCCGGACCAGTTGCGTCATCAGCACCACCACTCGGAGCTTGCGCCCAGAAGTTGGTTGCACCAACAGAACGCCACGCGTCAACCAGAGCACCACAGTTAGACGGAACACCGCCAACGTGGATAGCTGCACTTTCGTAACCGGTTGCACGGGTGTCATCGGTCTCATCAACCACACCCATTTCGATCACTTCGATGTGACCTTCACGGCTACGCTCAGCGCTGTTGTCTACACCGACAAACTCGTTGAAACGCAGGGTTGAAAAGTTCTTGAACGGCAGGTCAGGCAGACCAATCGCGCTGCGATCGATAACGCCGTCTTGTGCAGTTGCATCACCAAACAGGTAAGGAACAGTACAAGTGGTGTCGTCGGTAGCAACAGCTGCCGGACCAGAATCGTCACCTTCTGGGTCCAGAACCACACCGGTCCAGACGTCGAACGGAGACAGGTACAAGTTAAAGTCAAGAGTTTCGCGAGAATCTTTAGATTCCAGGAAACGTACCTTAACAGCCTTAACTTGATCGGTGGTGTTTACAACTGTCATCAGGGTCTGGTTGTTTCCGTTTACAGTGTAAAACGGATAAACCATAACCTGACCCAGACCATCCGGGTTCAAGTTAACAGCACTTGAAATATTAGCGATACCCGCTACACCAGCCACACCGGCTAGTACAGCAGACGTCAAAGTTTTTTTCTTCATCACAACACTCCTAACACTCTACAGGGCAATTGTTACAACTCTAGTTCGATTGTTTGTACGAACTTAAGCTGCCTTGGTTTTTTCTTCCAATAGGCAAGAGCGCACACATGGTACGACAAACCAAATGGCAACGCAATCCCCGAATCACTTAGGTTTCTGGTACCAAAAACCAACCTTCAGGGGTACTAATCCAATCTTCTTTGATAACTTGCACCGAATCAACGATGCCGCCACCTTGCACGGGTGACTTTACACGAAAAAACACTCGCGTATATACCTGGCAATGATCTTCGTCGCAGTTATCGACTCGATCAACCTCCGCATGACGCCACCGCACAGGACGTTTTTCTTGTTGTTCGGTGTACGTCTCCAGGTCTGTGAGCTGCCTGAAACCTGGCGATAAATACCAGTAAGCTCGCTCATAATCATTGGCCAAGATAGCAGCCACGCGGTCTGCAGCGCGATCTTCCAGCGATTCGGGCAAACGCGGCCCGCTGGCACAGGCAGTAACCAAAAGGACAATAGCAGTCAAAGCTATCGAACTATTTAAGAACTTATTTTTCATCACGATCAATTTTCACTTTCTTCAAATCAAAGGGCTTTAAGCCCTGCATCTTATTCGCATATTCGCTACTAACTGCCCGAGCCTCTTCCACACTACCCACGACGGTGGGTGTGATGAGCACTAGCAGTTCAGTGCGAATTTCAGAAGTTGACTTACGTCCAAACAAGCCGCCCAGAACGGGAATATTCTTAAGGACGGGAAGTCCGTCGTCATTCTCATTTAGGGTTGCCTGGATCAAGCCACCCAAGACAACCGTTTCTCCACTCTGCACTGCGATCTCGGTATCGAGTCGACGCTGATTGACAGAAACGTTGCCGTTTGCATCGCCACTATCCAGCGGTGTACTGACTTCCTGCTGAACCTCCATAAACACCATGCCACCTGGATTGACGCGGGGCACGACGTTCAGAGTCACACCAGTATCACGGAACTGCACCCGGCTCTGGCCGATATTGTTTCCCGTACCCTGATTAAAGATAGGTGAATTCACCGGAATCTGTGTACCCACGTTAATGTTTGCTTCGCGGTTGTTCAGCACCATGAGAGAAGGCGCCGAAATGGTTCGTACATCAGTTTCGTCTTCGAGGGCGGTAATGATCACGCCAACGTCAGCACCACGAATGCGATAATCAAACCCAGACCCAGAGAGCAAGCCAAACTTGTCGGGTTGATCACCAAAGAGCCCCTTGGGTCGCGGCGTCGTTACACCATCACCATCATCGTCGTCGTCACCAGTATCTGCATTGAAATCCAAACCGGCTATTGCAGACTCAAAGAACCACTGGACACCGAAGCGCAGCGCATCATTCAAAGTCACTTCCAAAACTTTTACTTCCACCAGCACTTGCAGCGGAATAAAGTCAAGCCGCTTAACCGCCGCCATCACTGCATCGTACTGCTGAGGCGTGGCACGAATCAGCAGCGAATTAGACTCTTCTACCGCAGTAATACCAATATCCTCACCATCCACCAGTGCAACGCCGCCATCGCTGGCAATGCGGCTACCGGAGCCGGACGCGGCGTTGAGTGACTGCGCTTCAGGTTGATTGCGCTCCTGCGCACTACTGCGGCGATCGTTGATAGAGGTAATTTCACCGGCCTGCAGTCCGGGAGCAACATCGCCGCTATTGCGCGAACTGCGACGACTACTACCACCGCCACCAAATACATCGCTGAGCACGTCAGACAAATCCGTGGCTTTGACATTCTTCACGTCGTAAACATACAAACGCGAACCTGCTTCAGACCCACCTCGGTCCAAGCGGTCAACCCACTCCGCGGCTTTTTTGAGGTAATCAGCTTGCGGCGTAATGACCATCACGGAGTTCAATCGCTCAATGGCCATAAATCGAAACATGCCTGCTAACGGCGTTCCCGACCCTTCGCCAAACACAGCTTCAAGCTCAGTGACGACCGTATCTGCTTCTACTCTTGATAATGGGTACATACCCACAGACATACCAGCCAGCCAATCCACATCGAAAATGTCGATGGTTTTTTGGTAATTACTCAACTCTTTAGGCGTCCCCGCCAGGATCATCAAGTTACGCGCATTGTCTACGCTGATAACTGCGCCTTCTTTGGCATAAGGCTGGAGCAGCTTTTCCATTTCTGCCGGCGCAATGTAGTCCAGAGGGAAAACTCGAACCTCATACCCTTTTTGACCCGCCGCAGATCCGATAGTCGGCGTCAATTGCCCGCGGATCGCACGGCCTGTGGGCAACACATGGTAGCGGCCATCCATCCAAACCAAGGACGCATTGTTCCAGGACAACAGCATTTCCAGGACCGGCAACACCTGATCTGCACCAATTGGCTTGGCGGTAGAAAACGTGACATTGCCACTTACACCCGGTGCAATTACGTAGTTTTCATTCAGCACGTCGCCCAGAATTACTTTCACCACCTCTGGTAGCGATTGCCCTTCAAAATTGAAGACAATTTCGCCTTCTTTATCTGGGTCCGCAGGCGGCAGGCGGCGCGCAGCACTTTCGTTAATAAACTCGCCCGTTCCCTCAGAAATCAGGGGCTCTGCTTCCTGCCCTTGGTTGGCAGATGCATCACGCCGCTCGGCCAGCACCTTGGCTGCGGCTGAATCCTGGACTATTGGATTGGGCGGCGGCAACAGTTGACGACCCTCTTCGGGCTTCGTCTCGCGCGCACAACCGCTTAGCAATACCAGGCATGCGACCGTTGAAACCACGGCGCTCTGGTTCACCCTACTCCACATGAGTTCTTATTCCTTCTGACGTTCTTGTTGTTGCTGACGACGGCGCTCCGCCTCAGCCCGCAGCTGCGCGCGTCTCTCCGCCACGCGCCTGCGAATTTCTTCTGCACGACTTTCTCGGTCGCGAATTTCCTGTTCCGTGGGCCCACCAGCCAGCTGCGCATTATCCTGCGGCTGATTGTCTGACTGCGACGTCTCATTACTGGTGTTTTGCGTCACCGCTCGCGGCGGTGGTGCCCCGCCTTTTAAGGCACCCTTGTGGACACTAAGTTCAACTTCCGCGTTGCCCGCATCACCGCCATCGAAAATCAGCTTGCGTGGCTCAATAGAAGCCAGCGTCCAACCACTTAAATCTTCTTCCAGCGGCGCACCTTCTTTGACACGCATCTCGTTCTTGGACTTGTTGTCTTTGATGATGGCGACTTTGACCTGGGGCGTGATGATGATGGCACCAACGCTGACGTCTAGTTCCGTCTGTACCGGCGGGCAAGTTCCAGTTTCCTCGCAAGGTTTCGTTATTTCTGGGGGGGGGTCGACAATTGGCGGCTGCCGCGTTTCCTGAAAAAGCGGGCGCTCAGCTATCAGGTTATAGTCACCCTCTTCGCGCAAATTGAAACCGTCACCCAAATCCACCTTGGCACCTGGCCCACCCGTCTCGCTAACCTCCGGCGGAGCAATATCGCCCCCAATGAGGCCGGCCCAGATTAGACCTTCCACTGCCAGCAGCAACACGCAGCCTGCGGCAAGGATCACACCTAAGAGCTGTGCGGGCTTTAACTGCATTAGACGTCACCTCGCTGACGCAGATAGCCGTACATATCAAAGCGCACATCCATAGGGCGATCTTGCGCGTTGTTTCTATTTGTGTTTCTGAACACTTGCTTATACAGCGCCACGTTGTCGATAAAGACATAAGGCGTGCCACTCTCCAGGCGATAGAGTACTTTTGCTAAATCGTCAACCTCACACTTCATCCGCACGGTAATGGTTGCCCGCTTGAAGCGCTCTTCCACGTTGGTGTTCTTATTCTGGGTACTGGAGACCTGGCATTTATCGCTAGCCATGGTTTGCACGGTCTGCTTTAACAGTGTCGTCAATTCAGAAACGGCCAGATTCGTGGTCTCTCTTGGGATAAAAAAGTCGCTGTCGCTTTGGGACTGGCGCAGATTCTCCAAAGCCGACTGTATCTGTGGACGCCTGGCAATGGTGGCCATAGCTTTAGCACGATATTCCTGCAGATCTTCAATTTCTGCCGAAATTGCCGCGTTGCGCTCAAAAAACCAATGGAATCCAATCCAATATACTGCGATCAGCACAATGGCCAGCAGCATAAAAGCCAGCGGCCTTTGCTTATCTTTGTCCGGCAACAACTGCGCCATCGCCAGCCTCCAAATTCTCTTCTTGAATTATCAATCCTGGAACGAACGTAGTTTCTATCGTAAACCGCTCTTTACCACTGGCAGGATCCGGCACCACAGCGCCCTTAAAGGCCGGTGACTGAAATGTTTGTGCGGACTCCAGTAAAGCAATTACTGACGATGCCGCTGGTGCTTGCCCCAGAATGGTCACGCGCTCGTCATTCAACTGCAGGCG
>CAZVYE010000027.1:24469-26545 GCA_964630895.1 uncultured Gammaproteobacteria bacterium
GCGTTATGCCCAAGGATTCGATAGTCGAAATACACCTGTTCCGCTTTGAATGGCGTATGCCGGTCCATCTCAAAGCGCAGCACCTGATCTATCCTTTCCAGGGCAGCGACCGGTAAGGAAAGCTTATGACGCAACACCTGACTTGCGTCGATAAGCATGACGACTCCAACCTGATCCTCGTCAATGCGTCCTATCGCATCCTGCAATATCTGTCGGGCGCCTTCGTCGCTGGTATTATCTAGATAGAAACTGGCAAGTCGCTCGCGATCGCCGTTTTCGCACCACGCGATCACTTCTTCATCATGCACTCTAACCAGCATTTGCTCGGCGTGATGATCGACAAAATCGCGGACTCGCTCCGGCAAACCCGCAACCAATTCTTCGCGCCACCAGCTGAAAAAGTTTCCAGCACCACGCAGCAATGGTCCTTGCTTTAGCTTATTCCATTGTGATTGAACTGCATTCATAGTGACGTTATGTGAATCTCTTGTTTGCCGGTTATCATCAAAACTGTTCATAGCCCTCTAAGAAGGCTTAGCTATCGTTCCAACGGACTATGCGAAATGGTCTACCGTTTACGGAGCCGCCTAGGCGCACCGTGGCCTCCAATTCGGACCAGACGCCATTTGGCAGGGTAGCGCGGGACCGCACACTATACGTATAACCGCCGCTTTGTGCTACTGGTGCCGTACCGTCTGGCAGTACGGGCAATGGGACACCGATTTCCGAGTTCTGTTCCCGCTGCGCGATAAAATCTTCCACCAACCCTTCATTCATTCCCGGAATTGCACGCAAGACCTCCGGCGGGGCAAAAGCAGCCTCCGGCCGCCCTCTGCCCGTATACACGGTAAGCGCAGGCTCAAGCATCTGATAAATCTCATAGGTCATCCCCATGACCTGCTGTACCTCACTTACTGTGGCAAACGGCGCATCGCTGGCACCATAGGGAAAACCCGCTGCTTCGTAATCTTCATCCTCTGCGCCGTATACGCCAGTGAGTTCGTCTGGGTCGCGCCAGTCAATGATTGCATCCGCAAGCTCCTGGGATTTTTGTTCATCTAGCCCAACAGAAAGAAACAGATCTAACAGTGTCTGCAAATCGGCGGCATTCAAATCAATCTTGCCGCTCTCGTCGGTTAACGATATTTCCAGCTGAATATCATCAAAAGTCACTTCATAAGTGCGCCCATCGGGAATCCAGCGCGATTCAAAGTCTGGATTACGCATTTCATATACCGCGCGATGGAGCCCCGCTTGTGCACCGTAGTCGGCGCGGACCGTGTCAAATAAGAAACGGGACTGCTGAACTTCTGTACGAGCAACGATTGCAAAACTTGCTACTAGAATGGACAACAAAATGCTTAGCCATAGAACCAGTATTAACGCCACGCCGCGCTGAGTGCGAAAACTAAACATTACCGGTCTGGCTTCTCGTTTGGGTCAGCAGGTTTACGCGGCGTTCCAACTCCTGGAATCGCCAAAGGCACCCTGCGCTGAGCGCCAGTCATTTCGACCAGTGGCGCCACCTCAAGCAAGGGCCATGACATCTGCGCGTCATCTTTGAATTCAATATTGAGACGAATCATGGAGGGCAGTGACGATGTATCTTCCCACTCATCAACCCATTCGGGGTCTGCATCCTGCTGCGTTGAGTCCACCAGAAGATATTCAAACTTGGCGTCTCGAATTTGTTCCAACAAAACAATAGGAGGCCGATCTGGATCGTCTAACGGGTCGCCCTCTTCCCAGCTTCCTAGCAGACGGTGCGCAAACTGCAGCTCCATGCCGCCGCTGGAACGTTCTAAATTAAGCACTTGCTCGTGGGGACCGCCTTTCCCAAGATAACCCGGCATCGGTGCGACAAAGCGCATCCAGTCTGGCTCACCTTCAAATACAACAAAGCTATTCCCCACTAAGTCTTCAGTTTCTTCAGAACGCATACCAAGGGGCATTGCTCGACTTAGCTGATTACGAATGAATTGTTGGGAATAGCGAAGGTTATTGATCCGGTCGATAGCTTGCTCGCCTCGATCTACGCTACTGGTACTGGCTCGAAGCCCACCGTAGGCCATAGCA
>CAZVYE010000028.1:0-25392 GCA_964630895.1 uncultured Gammaproteobacteria bacterium
GATCATCACGTACCATCATCATGTCGAACGGCGCGGTCTCGGGAAGATAAAGCAGCGTGGTAAAGGACTGATTGCCTTCAATTCGGTTGTGCGACCAGGTCAAAGGGTCGTTGAAATCATGCGCTACGTGCTTATAGAACGCCTTATATTCGTCGTCGTCGATATCACTTTTAGCACGCGTCCAAAGTGCAGATGCCCGATTCACAACTTCGTATTGCTGCTCGTCTGCCTTCGCTTCCTCACTCTCCTCTTCCTCAGGCTGAGCAGGCTTGATCATCTTGATGGGGAAGGCAATATGGTCCGAGTACTTGGACACCAAGCTATGCAGTCGGTAATACTCTAAGAATTCGTGCTCGCCTTCTTTCAAATGCAAGGTTACCGAGGTCCCTCTTGCAGCCTTGCTGATCGATTCCAGCTCATATTCGCCCTGGCCATCGGAGGTCCAGCGGACTGCGGCGTCCTCGTCACATCCTGCTTTGCGAGTCTCAAGAACAACCTTTTCCGCAACAATAAATGCAGAATAGAAACCCACGCCGAACTGACCAATCAGATGCGCATCCTTCTTGTCGTCACCGGTCATGGCGTCCAAGAACCGACGCGTGCCGGAGCGAGCGATGGTTCCGATATTTTCTACAACCTCATCTTCGGTCATACCAATGCCGTTATCGGTGACCGTAAGCGTTCCAGCTTCCTTGTCGTAATCGATAACGATTGCCAGATCCGCATCACCGGCATACAAGCTGTCGTCTTTAACAGCCTCGAATCGCAATTTGTCGCAGGCGTCAGACGCGTTAGAGATCAACTCTCGGAGAAAAATTTCTTTATTTGAATATAGAGAATGAATCATCAAATGCAGCACCTGCTGCACTTCCGCTTCAAACTGGCGAGTCTTCGCCTTTGCTGCTGTAGCCATAGTTCTAAGAATCCCAAATTCGTGGTTCAAATGATGGAATTAAGGTGGGCGTTACAAGCGGGATTTTCAAGCCACGTTTTGGCCGGATTGCTATCTGGAAAGACAAGCCAAGCGCTAATGGAATCTTTACGGATCAGCCTAAGTTGAGGGGTACTGCCCTGGTTAAGCACCAGGGCAGATAATAGAAGGTCTAACGATCTTCGATTGCTGGCACAGACCGTGGATCTGGACCCGTGTAGTCTGCGCTGGGACGAATGATGCGATTATTAGCGCGTTGTTCGAAGATATGCGCTGCCCAACCAGTAACGCGAGACATCACAAAAATCGGTGTAAACAACTTGGTCGGAATGCCCATATAGTGATAAGCAGAAGCATGGAAGAAGTCTGCATTCGCGAACATGTTCTTCTCTTCTTTCATGGTTCGCTCTACCGCATCGGACACTTCAAACAGCGTCTCATTGCCGTGTTCTTTGGAAAGCTTTCGCGACCATTCCTTAATAATGGCGTTACGTGGATCGCGCACGCGGTAAACTGCATGACCAAAGCCCATAATCTTCTCTTTGGCGGCTAGCATACGCAGAACATCAGAGACGGCCTCATCCGCAGACGAGTATTGCTCGATCATTTCCATGGCAGCTTCGTTTGCACCACCGTGCAGTGGCCCGCGCAGAGAACCAATAGCACCAGTTACGCAAGAGAAAATGTCTGAAAGCGTTGAGGCACAAACGCGAGCAGTGAAGGTGGAGGCATTAAATTCGTGCTCTGCGTAAAGTATGAGGGACACATCCATAACGCGAGCGTGCAGATCACTGGGCTTCTTTCCATGCAGCATGTGCAGAAAATGACCGCCGATACTGTCATCGTCAGTTTCAGTTTCGATTCGTACTCCATCATGGCTGTAGCGATACCAGTAACAAATCATAGATGGGAACGCAGCCAACAGTCGATCGGCCTTTTCCGATTGCTCGTCAAAGCTGGACTCCGCCTCTACATTACCTAGAAAAGAACAACCGGTGCGCAAAACATCCATTGGATGCGCGTCCTGCGGAATGCGCTCCAAAACCTCACGCAATGCCTGAGGTAATCCACGTAATCCTTTGAGTTTATTTGAATACTCGTCAAGCTGAGACTGGGTAGGCAGTTCCCCCTTCAGGATCATGTAGGCAACTTCGTTAAAGGTAACCTTTTCTGCCAGTTCATCGACGTCATAACCGCGATATTTAAGGCTGTTTCCCTCTGCACCTACGGTACAAATGGCGGTCTCTCCTGCGGACTGCCCGCGTAAACCGGCTCCGGTATTCTTCTTTACTGTTTCTGACATATTGCCTTCTCTCTAATGTGTAGATTTATTCTGATTCGATTTTGATCACTTTGAGCCAGCACGCTGTGGTGTGCTAGCTACCCGAAAACTTTGCTTGGCGTTTCTCAACAAATGCCGCTACGCCTTCCTTAAAATCGTTACTCGCGCCACAAATCTCCTGGAGTTCGCCTTCCAATTCAAAGGCACTACGGAAATCGCGCATTACGTTTTCTCTTAAACATTGCTTGGAATATTTAATGCCCAGCGGCGCTTTGCGAACGAGCTCAGAGGCCCAACTCACTGCAGACTCCAATACTGAATCATCCGGAACAATTCGGTTCACCAGTCCCCAGTTTTCAAGTTTGGAAGCGCTCACTCGATCACCGCTTACAATGAACTCAAATGCCCGCTGATGGCCAATCTGCTGCGCCAGGTGCCAGGTGATACCGCCGTCAGGCACCAGTGATATGTTAATGAAGGGCTGCATCATAAAGGCATTTTCACCCATTACCACCAGGTCACTGGCCAAAACATAGGCACATCCGATGCCCGCTGCTGGTCCATTCACCGCAGCAATTACTGGCTTGGGCATACCCATCAAGCCCTCGATCGATGGTCGAAATTCAGTATTTAAGCGATCCTGTAGCGACTGACCGTCTGCCATACCCGCTTTCAGATCCGCCCCGGAAGAAAAACCGCGACCGGCTCCGGTAATTACAACAGCTCCCACGCTGTCGTCGGCGGTCATTTCCTCCACCGCATCTATAAGCTCTAAACACAGTTCTTTTACGAACGCGTTCAGAGCATCAGGACGGTTTAGAGTAATTATTCCGACGCCATCGCGTCGTTCGAGCAGTACATTAGGATTGTCAGCAGACATAATTCATCCTGTTTGAGTCGTAAAAGGCACAATTTCCCAGCTAATCTCACACCCGGCTCCGCACAACGCGATATAATGGCGGATTATCGCACTAGATCAGCCCATGAATTCGGTAGAAATCGTTGAAGTCAGCCCCCGGGACGGACTGCAAAACGAATCCATTATACTCAGTACGGACACGAAACTGCAGCTAATCCAGCGTGCAATTGATGCTGGCACTCGTCGTATCGAGGTTGCCAGCTTTGTGCACCCCAAGCTGGTGCCCCAGATGGCAGATGCTGAGGCCGTTTGCGCCGGTTTGCCTGAGCGCGATGACGTCACCTATATCGGCTTGATATTGAACGATCGTGGTCTCGATAGAGCCATCGAGACCGGCGCTCTCGATCAAGTGGGCTGCGTTGCCGTAGCTGCCAACGGATTTGGCACACGCAACCAGGGGCAGACCGTAGAGCAAAGCATAAAGGTTTGCAAAGAGCTCATCGAAAAGGCGCAGCAGGCGGACCTGTCCGCTCAAGTCACTATTTCAGTGGCATTTGGTTGTCCGTTTGACGGCGAAGTTTCCGAAGGCACGGTTGTCGCCATCGCCCGTGAATTGGCTAGCAGCAACCCAGCCGAAATTGCTTTAGCGGATACCATTGGTGCGGCTGACCCTTGGACAGTGAAAGAACGGTTTATTGCTGTGCGGGATGCGATTGGACCGGACATTCCACTACGCGCGCATTTTCATAATACCCGTAACAGCGGCATTGCTAATGCATATGCCGCAGTCGAGGCAGGTGTTGGCATATTGGACGCGAGTATTGGAGGCATCGGCGGATGCCCATTTGCGCCCAGAGCTACTGGCAATATTGCGACCGAAGACCTGCTGTACATCCTTCATCGCGGCCGTGTACAAACAGGACTCAACCTGGAAAAGACCGTAAATGCTGCGGCCTGGATTGGCGAGCAGTTAAATCGTCCGGTACCCGGCATGCTAAGCCGCGCGGGCTTGTTTCCGGAATAAATAACGCTAAGAGTCAGGTTCCATCAAAAGCTCCCCAGTTCGTAGTTAGCTGCTCGAACCATCCGTTTGCAGTGGCGTGAGTTCAACATCCTGCTGATTGCGCTCTATCGCATATTCTTCAACAATGCTGCCACCTATGAGGTGCTCCTGAATAATGCGCTCTAATACGTCAGGCGTGCAGTTCCTGTACCAGGTACCCTCCGGATAAACCACGGCAATGGGACCTGACTCACATATCTGCAAGCAGTTCGCCTTGGTGCGATAGATCCCGCCATTGCGCACCAAACCAAGCTGGATAAGACGTCGCTTGAGAAAATTCCATGACTCAATGCTTTCTTCTCGATCACAACATTTAGGTTTAGTTTGATCTGCACAAAGAAAAATGTGCCGCTGAATATTGGGCACACCCAGGCGTGCCGCAATGGCTTTAATGTCGGGATTATTCGCTTCGCTCATTAGATAAAGAAGTCTGGTTGGAGTTCTTGTCCGGGATCAACCGCGTACTGGTCAAAATCAGTAATGCCCTCAGCAGCCAACACCTCGTCGTCGATAAAGAAATTGCCAGTACATTTACCAGCGTCCTGCGTGAATATGGCGTGGGCCGCGTCGGCCATAATCTCTGGGGTACGGGATCGCTGAATCATTTCTTCGCCACCCACTACATTGCTAATGGCCGCAGTAGCAATGGTCGTTCTTGGCCACAACGCATTCACCCCAATTCCTTTGTCGCGGAATTCCTCGGCCATACCCAGCACACACATGCTCATGCCATATTTTGCCATGGTGTACGCTACATGAGGCGCAAACCATTTGGCGTCCATATTAAGCGGCGGGGCCAGATTCAAAATGTGGGGATTTTCAGCGTCCTGTAAATATCTTGAACAGGCCTGACTGACAAAAAACGTCCCACGGGTGTTCACTTGATGCATTAGGTCGTAACGCTTAGCCGGAACATCAGCGGTACCCGCGAGGAAGATTGCCGATGCATTGTTGACACAGATATCCAATCCTCCGAACTCAGTCACGCATGATTCCACTGCCGCTTCAATTTGTGCGACATCTCTTACGTCACAAACCAAAGGCAATGCTTTGCCGCCAGCATCCTCAATGGCTTCGGCCGCGCTGTATATCGTGCCTTCCAGTTTGGGATGCTTCACCTTGGTTTTCGCGGCGATCGCAACATTGGCGCCGTCGCGGGCTGCGCGTAGCGCAATCGCCAGACCAATGCCACGGCTGGCGCCAGTGATGAATAAAGTTTTTCCCTTAAGTGCTCCCATCAATTTTCCTTTTGCGTTACACCCTGGTGATGTTGTCTTTAAGATGAGGATAGGCATTGAAACCCGTTAGCGCCAACCTGTTGGGATAGCGCCTAATTTGCGTGATGGACGTATTGACCACTTCTAAGCCTAATTCATAAATCTGTATTGGGCTTAAGTTCAAAACGTGTCCAACTGCCATTGCGATAAAGCCCCCAGAGGTCACCAACATTACCCGATCACCGTGGGCGAAGTGTTCATCGAGCTCATTCAAGAACGTGGCTACTCTAGTGCAGGCTTCGTCCCAACTTTCTACTTCGTTGTTTTTGACCTGCCCTGATATCCAGCTGCGCATCACGCGATCAAACTGCATAAACTTGGCGCGAGCCGTAGCCTTATCCGCTGACCCTTCCAGACGGTGGTGGTCACCCAGTTCTCGATCTACGACCTTTACCGCCTCATGCTCAGTCAACGCGTCCAGGCGTTTTGGAGTGACTGGCTTGGACCATTGACTGGCTATGTGTAGCCATGTCTGTTCATGCCGGTTTAGAGGACCGGTCACAACATGATCAAATTCGGCACCTAACAGAGCAAAATGTGAGCCCAACGCCCTGCTCTGTTGCTCACCTAGTTCAGAAAGCTGGTCATAATCCTTCGCGGTCAAGCTAGCCTGACCGTGTCGTATAAGCGTAAGTTCCACGTTTTGATACCGCTAAAAAACGTCCCGAACCAATGTGCCGCCATCGGCGACAATGGTCTGACCGGTGACGTAGCGACCCGCTGGCGAGGCCAGGAAAACCGCAACGCCAGCTATGTCATCCGGATCCCCCATGCGGCCAAGCGGCGTCATTCTCTCTACGTACTCCATGGCCTTTGGATTCTCCCAAAGAGCCTTTGCAAAATCAGTTTTCACCAATCCCGGTGCAATGCAATTGGCGCGGATATTCTTGCCACCCCATTCCACCGCCAGGTTGCGAGCCAGTTGAAAATCAGCCGCCTTCGAAACACCGTATACCCCCAGCTGTTTGTTACCGAATGAGCCAGTAATACTGCTTACCAGAATAATCGAACCACCACCTTGCTGCGCAATATGGGGCAGTGCCATATTGGCCAGCCAGAAATTGGATTTGACGTTATTACCCATAATTTTATCGAAGGCATCATCACTAACGTCCGCCATGGGCCCGTACACTGGATTAGATGCGGCATTGCACACCATGCTATCCAATCGACCGTAATGATCGACTGTTTTGTCCACCAGGTTCTGCAGGTCGTCCTTACTGCTAATGTTAGCGGGGATTACCAACGCATCGCCGCCGTCGGCCCGGATTTCTTCAGCGACCTCATCGCACTTTTCCTGGGTTCGGGAAGAAACAACAACTTTGGCGCCCGCCTGGGCCATGCGCTTGGCTATTGCTGCACCAATACCACGACTGGATCCCGTAACAACAGCAACTTGGCCAGTAAGATCAAACAATTCCATAGGTTTGCAATACTCTTCTTCATGGCGAAAGGGCAGCTACAACTTAATTTTGAGCAGCAGCTGATGAAAAGAATTTATGGTACAGGATTTAGACTGAAACAGCCTAGCCGCCCCGAACTATCGCGCGGAGCTACCCAGCTTGCGGATCGCTACCGGTCTTACGAGGCTGAATTTGTGTGACATTAGAAGCCGGTTCGGCCGGCTTTTTGGGCTGATCGCTAGCGCCATCAACCTGTGCCTGCGGACGACCGATGAAGTACCCCTGGAGTTGGTCAATCCCACAGTCCCGCAGCGCTTTTAGGACAGCCGGGCTGTCCACTGACTCTGCAACGGTCTGCTTACCCAATGCATGTGCAATCTTCGCGATGGAGGACAGGACTGTGACGTTAATGGGGTCGCGACTCATGCTACGCAGGTAGGCACCGTCAATCTTCAGGTAATCTACTTCCAGGTGCTTTAAGTGGATAAAGGAGGCAAACCCTGTGCCAAAATCGTCCAACGCGCAATGACAGCCAAGTGCCCTGATGGCTGACACAAATCGCTGCGCAGCCTCCATGTTTGCAAGCGCTCTGGTTTCCGCCAGTTCAAACGTAATGCGCTCTGCATCCACTGCATGCTTCGCGATGCAGGACTTTACAAATTCCGGGGTAGATTCATCCAGAATAGATTGCTCTGACAAATTGATGGAAAAACGGCAATCGACACCCGCAGTGGCAAGCTCTGACAGCCTGCGGATGGCGTTTTCCACCACCCAATGATCCACGTCAACCATCATGTTGAAGCGCTCTGCTGTGGGCAGGAACGCGTCTGGCGCAATAAGTCCACCCTCAGCGTCCTCCAACCTGAGCAGCACTTCGTACAACGGTATTTCACCCTGACGTCGATTGGTTCCTTGCCACACAGAGTCTTCGCCCTGGGGGATCGCGTCAAAATTCACCGCCTCGGTGGCCATAATGGGCTGATATCGGAGCACGAATTGATCTTCAGCCAAAGCTGTCTTCAACCGCGCAGACCAACCCAATTCCATGTCCATAGCCGCTTTTTCATCGCTCTCAGAACTGAACACATGGACTCGATTGCGCCCGCGGCTCTTGGCCAGGTGGCAGGCAATATCGGCATTTGCCATTGCCTCACCCATGGATATGGTGTTCTTGTCTAGGGGTGCCACGCCAATAGTAGCGCTGACCAAATACTGCTTTTCGCCGTGAATAAAGGGCGTGTCTTCCAGCGCGGCACGAAACTGATCCGCCGCGGACAATACCGATTTGTCAGGAATATTGCGCAGAATAATGGCGTATTCGTCACCACCAATCCGCGCAAGCAGATCAGACATGCGTAAGCGACGCTTAAGGCGATCGGCCACTTCCACCAGCAATCGATCACCGGCTGCATGACCTGCAGTATCGTTAATGTATTTGAACCGGTCCAAATCGATAAATAGAAGTGCAGAGGAATTATCGCTGCGTCGCAAGCGCTTAATTTCCTTTTCCAGCTCTTCTTCGAAATGAGACCGGTTATAGAGTTTGGTCAAGGCATCATGGGTCGCTTGCCAACGAAGCTCTTCTTCGAGTTGCTTGCGCGCTGAAATATCGCGAAAAGCAACCACAGAGCCTCTTCTTTCGCCTTCAATTTCTAGCGGATACACCGAGCATTCCACTGGAATGGCGCGCCCGGATTGAGACCAAAATGTCGCTTGCCAGCCGCTTACCTGATTGCCGCGCTCGTAGCATTGGGACAAAAAACAGTTTTCTCGGGAAAGATCGGATCCGTCCTCGCTGCGCGAATGAAATAGTCGAAACGCATCCATGTTCACCAAGTCAGATTCGTCCTCGAAATCCAAAATCTCGCAGACGGCAGGATTGGCGAACTGAATTAGGCCACTTTCGTCGACGCCATACACACCATCACCAACGGACTGCAGGATTCCATGGAGCCGTCTGCGCTCTCTTTCGATGGATTGTCGATGCACTATGGTGTTGGCTAGAGATGCGACCCGGGTTAGAAATAGCTCTTTTGCTTCGTTCTTAAAAATACACTCGGCGGCGCCGGCTGCCAGCGCATCATCAATGACCACGTCAGAATAGGTGCCAGTAATAATGGCGCTCATTATATGTGCTGTTTTTGGATCGGATTTTAGCTGTTTTACCAGCACTACGCCGTTTTGCTCCGGCATGAAATAGTCAATGATGGCCAAGTCAAAGTGTTGATGCTTTGCCTTGCGCAAGCCCTCCGCCACCGAAGCAGCCGTCTCGACCAGCAAACCGTGACGCATGAGCAAGCGCCGAAACGCGATCCGCACGGTTGGCGAATCATCAACAAACAACACGCGTAGGTGATGATCCGACATATCATTGACGAGTTCTACGCCGGCGGAAGAGCCAGATTTTACCAAGCGCTCAATAGCGTCCGGCGCTTCGCTGCAGTCGGACCACAGCAATAACGCTGAACGACGGCGCTTCTTTAACCAGGCAACCGCCTTGGCAGAAACGTCGTGGGCCAGTAGCAATATAGCCAGATGGCTGAGATCGTGAGACGTGAGCTGGCTGAGAAGCGCCTCAAACTCGTCATCGACCTGTTCTGGCCAGGACAATACGACGCCGACGAAGTCTGCATCGGCTGCGCTGATGTGCAACCGAGCTTCTGATACTGTGCGCGAAATACCTACGTTGTAGCCAGCGATGGCTAATCGTTTTACCAAGCCTGGTTCGTGCTTGGCATCAGGCGCTATGACCAGTACCCGCTTCACCCCTCCGAAGCTCCTCGAAAAGAAAGATGAGGGATATTAACAGATGTCAATCTACGAATCCTATAACCGTCACAATCCGTAACACAAAGTCACATCAAGAAAGGCTCATAAGCCATTGATTGCCATAGCTAAGAGCTGGTTGATGACAGTAATCACCCGACTGGCCCTATCTTCATTCCAAAGGTAGGGATAGCCTTCATCAAGGTAGGTAGATTGAGAAAGCTCGAGCTGGAGGCTAAAAACACCGTCATCCGGGGTCGCATAATGGCGGGTGATATGGCCGCCTTTAAATCGCTGGTTTGCTACGCAGCTGTATCCCGCATCGGCAACAAGCTCCATCATTTGTACCAGCGTTTGCTCGGGAAACGTCCGGCCAGAGTCGCTGCCAAACGAAAACTCCGGCAGGGTACCACTGAAGAACCTGGGTACCCGGCTGGCGATTGTGTGCCCTTCCCATAATAAAACCTTCTCGTGGTTAGCCCTTAGCCGACTGATCTGGCGGGTCAGCTCTTGGTGGTATGGCTGCCAATATGTTTGTACGCGCTGATCGACCTCACTGTCGGTTGGCTCCTCACCGTCCCGGTATATAGGCTGGTCGTCAAAAGTCTCCACCGGGCAAAGTCCAGTCTCACGTTGACCAGGGTACATGGCACCGCCATCCGGCGGGCGGTTCAAATCGACCACGTAGCGGGAATACCACGGAAAAAGTCGTGATGCACTCTGGGGCGCAGCACGCCGATAAAGCTCCGCCACGTGCCAATCGGTATCTGGCAGTGTTAGAGCTGGTTCTGTCATTTTGTCTTGGATGGCGGCCGGTACAAGTTTACCGTCATGCGGCGTACTGATCAGTATCGGCCCGCTGGATTCAACCGCAGTGAAAATATCTGTCTGAGTGGTTGTAGATGTCATCTAGCTAAACAAACTCTCGGTGCGAGCTGCAGCAATAGTGCCCTCTAGTACGGCTCTGCCTATCCACTGCAGGTCGTCGGCAAAATAACGATCTTCACTGTAGTGAGCAACTGCCGAACGAATTTTCGCGTGCACCTTTTCCAAGATATCCGAAGTACGCCTAGGACGCTGAAAGTCAATCCCCTGAGCCGCGCATAGCAACTCGATACCGACAATATTCGCTGTATTCTCAGTCATTTCCAGCAGCCGCCTTGCCCCGTGGGTTGCCATACTGACATGGTCTTCTTGATTGGCCGACGTAGGAATGGTGTCAACCACCGCTGGATGCGACAACTGCTTGTTTTCCGACGCGAGCGCAGCTGCCGTGACGTGGGCAATCATAAAACCTGAATTCACGCCGCCGTTTTCCACCAAAAACGCAGGCAGTCCGCTCATATTCGGGTCTACCAAGAGCGCAACACGACGCTCAGAAATATTCCCGATTTCCGCCAACGCCATCGCCAACATGTCGGCGGCAAACGCCACTGGTTCAGCGTGGAAGTTTCCGCCAGATAAGACATCCTCACCAAATACCAGCGGATTATCGGTAACCGCGTTGGCCTCGGTTAGCAGCCGCTTCGACGCGTCTTGTATTACATCCAATACCGCGCCCATAACTTGCGGCTGGCAACGCAAACAATACGGGTCCTGGACGCGGTCACATTGAGCATGGGATTGGCGAATTTCGCTGCCGGATAGCACCTCCCGAAGCTGTTCGGCCACAATAATTTGCCCTTGCTGACCGCGCACCTGATGGATTCTGCCATCAAAAGGTGTATCAGAGCCCTGCACCGCGTCCACGCTCATGGCACCAGCGGTAAGCGCGGCGACAAACGCGCGCTCGGTACGAAACAAACCGGCTAAAGCCAGTGCCGTAGATACCTGAGTACCATTGAGCAGGGCCAACCCTTCTTTTGGTCCGAGCTCAAATGGCTTCAGGCCTAGAAATTTCAGGACTTCTTGAGCCGGCTTAATCTCTTGATTGATGCGTATTTGACCATGCCCAATCAGCGCGGCAGAAAGATGTGCCAATGGGGCAAGATCGCCGGATGCGCCCACCGAGCCCTTTGCAGGGATTACCGGATATGCTTCGTTGTTAACCAACTCCAGCAGTGACTCAATCAGGTCTAAACAGACCCCTGAATGCCCCTGGGCCAGGCTGCCTACCTTCAACACCATAACCAGTCGTACAATTTCATCCGGCAAAGGATCGCCGACTCCGGTACTGTGACTCAGCACCAAATTGGTTTGCAGCGTATTGAGTTCTGCATTGGATATTCTCGTCTTGGCTAACAGCCCGAATCCGGTATTAATCCCGTAGACTGTTCGATCCGCCGCAATGATGTCCGCCACGGACTGGTGTGCGGCAGCAACTGCGGTCCTGCACTCCGGTGCTAAGACATAGTGTTGCGGACCAGCGTAAACCTGGCGCAAGAACTCCAGAGAGAAATCGCCTGGGCTAATGAGAGTATGTTCCGCGCTCATTAGCCGTTCACCATGGGTAAATTCAACCCAAATTCTTTGGCACAGCTTTTCGCGATGGGATAGCCGGCATCAGCGTGCCGCATAACACCCGATGCAGGATCGTTCCATAGCACCCGTGCAATTCTTTTTGCAGCCGCCTCTGTGCCGTCGCAGCAGATCACCTGTCCAGAATGCTGCGCGTAGCCCATCCCGACGCCACCGCCGTGATGAAACGATACCCAGGTAGCACCTGACGCACAGTTCAGAAGTGCATTGAGAATGGGCCAATCAGAAACCGCATCGCTACCATCTTGCATCGCCTCAGTCTCACGGTTTGGACTGGCAACAGAGCCAGAATCCAGATGGTCGCGGCCAATAACTACTGGTGCCTTTAGCTCGCCGTTGGCAACCATCTCATTGAATGCCAGACCCAATTTATCGCGCAGCCCCAAACCAACCCAGCAGATACGGGCCGGCAAACCCTGAAACTGAATTCTTTCCCGCGCCATGTCCAACCAGTTGTGTAAATGTGCATCGTCCGGGATCAATTCTTTGACCTTTTGATCCGTTTTATAAATATCTTCTGGATCGCCCGATAAAGCAGCCCAGCGAAACGGTCCTATTCCGCGACAGAATAGAGGTCGTACATAGGCTGGGACAAAGCCCGGAAAATCAAACGCGTTCTCACAACCTTCCAGCTTTGCCATCTGACGTATATTGTTGCCATAGTCGAAAGTCGGGATGCCCATAGCATGAAACTCAAGCATGGCTTCAACGTGCTTACGCATGGACGCTTTAGCCGCCCGCGCCGTGCCGTCAGAGTCTGTTTTTGCCCGTTCCTGCCACTGTTCTACGGTCCAATCTTCTGGCAGGTATCCGTTGACGGGATCGTGGGCAGACGTTTGATCGGTTACTGCATCAGGTCGTACACCGTCTCGCACCATCTGCGGCAATAATGTCGCGGCATTGCCACGCACGGCCACCGATATGGCCCTACCTTCTTCATGGGCCTGGTCGATCATTTCTAATGCCGACGCAACATCGTCCGCTTGCGCATCCAAATAACCGGTTTCCAACCGCTTATCAATTCTGCTTTGCTGGCATTCAATGGCCAGCATCGATGCGCCGGCCATGGTTGCTGCCAGGGGTTGCGCTCCGCCCATTCCACCAAGGCCAGCGGTAAGTATCCACTTGCCCTGTAAATTCCCGTCAAAATGCTGGCGACCCATCTCTACGAATGTCTCATAGGTACCTTGTACGATGCCCTGGCTGCCGATATAAATCCATGAACCAGCAGTCATCTGGCCGTACATCATGAGCCCCTTCCGATCCAGCTCATTAAAATGTTCCCAGTTTGACCAGGCAGGCACCAGATTTGAGTTGGCAATTAACACTCTCGGCGCGTCTGCATGGGTCTTGAATACACCTACTGGTTTGCCAGATTGGACCAACAGGCTTTCGTCATTGTTTAACGACTTTAACGCCGCAACAATGGCATCGTAGCAATCCCAATTACGCGCAGCGCGGCCAATTCCACCGTACACAACCAGGTCTTCTGGCCGCTCGGCAACCTGCGGATCCAGGTTGTTCATCAGCATGCGCAGCGGAGCCTCGGTGAGCCAGCTTTTAGCGCTTAGTGATGTTCCGGTCGGTGCGGTAATCGGCCCGCGGGTTGCGTTATTGTCGTTCATGAATCAGCTCTCCTGAGACTATCCCTGGGCAAACTGCGGTGCCAGGTGTACTAAATGTTCGTCGTGATCGTGCAGGCTGTAGCGCCCGCTGGGAAAATATAAATGGACATAAGACGCAACCCCCTTGTGTGAGCGGCTACGTCGCTTAACTAGCAGCGCAGGATGCGCTACGGACAACTCAAACCATTTGGCTGCAGTCGCATCAAGTGCAACAGCTTCTACCCCTTGTTCTAAGTCTTGTAACGGTGCACAGGCCAATAAATAGGCCGTACAAGTTGTTTGACTAAAGTCTTGCGCTGCGGCGTCTGGTGCAACGCGGGGATTAATCCAGCGCTGTTCCAGTACTACCGGTGTAGCGTTGCGTTTATGGAGGACGATAATTTGCTGTAGAGGCTGGGGTTCTTGCCATTCAAATAATTGGGTCAGACCAGCGTTGGAAAGACCGGTACGGTTGACCAGCACCTGCCCCTCGTAGCCGCTGCCGCCCTGGGTAATTTCATCGCGCAAATCTTGTATCGCGACCGCAGAGCGCGCCACGCTGGGCGACGCCACGAAAGTCCCTACTCCCGCCACGCGATGTAAAACACCCTCTGCAGTTAGTTCGCGCAACGCCCTGTTCACAGTCATGCGCGAAACTGCATGCTGTCGCAAAAGTTCATTTTCGGACGCCACTCGCTCACCGGCTTTCAATTTTCCGGAGGCAATTTCGTCTCTAATGGACTGTTTAATCTGAGCGTATCGCGGCTGCATCGCATAATTCTATACTTGTATATACAAGCAGTACAAACGATAGACAATAATTCAGTCCTAAACCTTACGCAACAACTCTCGACTAACAGAACAAAATCGCGCCGCAGCATCTTCTGCAGCAGCGTGTTGGCCATTTTGCACTACCTGCTTACCTGAAACATAGACGTCCCGAACGCACTGGCTGGGTTCGAAAAACATAGCCGTATCCAGTAAATCCGCCTGTTCTCTGCCGCACAAATTTACCCCTTGTTCATCCAACACTACCCAGTCGGCCCGATAGCCCTTTTCTATTCTACCCAGCGGCATGCCACTCGCCAGAGCACCTCCGCGAAGCGCCGACTGCCAAAGTACAGAACCACAAGAGTCCCCGGTATCCACTGCATAAACGTTTCGCAAGCGCTTTTGCAGCCTAGCGGTGTATTCGAGCAGGCGAAGCTCAGAAAACGGATTAAGCCCGATTTGGCTGTCCGATCCGATTCCCCAAGTTCCATTGTGTGATTGCCACTGCTCTAACGGGAAAATTCCATCTCCAAGATTGGCCTCGGTAGTCGGACAAAGCCCGGCTACGGCGCCGCTGCTTAACAAACGCTGTATTTCCATTTCAGACAGGTGGGTCGCGTGCACCAGACACCAACGATCATTCACCGGGAAGTTATCCAGCAACCAATCTACCGGACGCGCGCCATAGTTGGCTACGCAATCAGTAACCTCTTGGGTTTGCTCTGATATATGTATGTGTATCGGGCAGTCTGCTGATCCGACTGCGTCCAAAGTATTCTGTATCCCAGCTTGATCCACAGCACGTAAACTATGAAAGGCCACACCGGTGCGATACGTACTACTGACCCCGAAGCTATCGCTTAATGCGCTGAACAATTCAAGATAATCATCAGGAGAACTAATAAAGCGTCGCTGCTCGTCGGTAGCCTCTTGCGGCCCAAACCCACTAAACTGATACTGGACAGGCAACAATGTGAGTCCAATACCAGCCGTCTTAGCCGCAGCCACTAAAGCGCCTGACATTGTGGTTATGTCCTGATAGTGGGATCCGTCTACGTCATGATGGACATAATGGAATTCACATACATGCGTGTACCCGTGCTGCAGCATTTCAATGTAGAGTTGGGTTGCAATCGCCTTCAGTGCAGATGGGCTAACGGTCAATGCGATTTGATACATTATTTTGCGCCAGGACCAAAAGGAATCATTTGGATTACGGCGCTGTTCAGCTAAACCAACCATCAGGCGCTGAAACGCATGGCTGTGCAAGTTTGGCATACCTGGGATTGCAACACCGCTTAACGTTATGTCGCTAGTCCCAGGTGCTTTTGCGTTTTCGACCTTGGTAATTAGCCCTTCCGCGTCCACAATTACGCGTACATGTTCCTGCCACTTTGCTCCGTCGAAGCACGTCTCAAAATAAAATTGTTTCAACATCTGCCATCCATTACCCTTCTCGGTCCAGGCGCCGAACTCTAGTGGGAACCCAGAGCATGCGCAAATGCGATCACGACATCATGGAGGAATCATGGCAAAGAAATGGGACCGCTTAATTGTCGGCGGCAATCTGGCAACCTTTGCGGACAATGGCATCCCCTACGGAGCCATTGAAAACGGTGCTATTGCCATTTCTGGCCGTCAAATTGCCTGGATCGGCCCAGTCAACGAGTTGCCAAATGCTCCCAGCGAATGCGCGGAAGTAGTCGATAGAGCGCATGGTCGTTGGATTCTTCCCGGATTTATAGACTGCCACACGCATCTTATCTTTGCAGGCAATCGCGCCCAAGAGTTTGAACAACGCCTCCAAGGCAAATCCTACGCCGAAATCGCCCAGGACGGCGGTGGCATTGCTTACACCGTGCAACAAACGCGAGAAGCAACAGAGTCTGATCTGGTAGATCTCGCCGCCCATCGATTGCGCCATCTCCAAGCCGAGGGTGTCACCACCATAGAAATCAAATCAGGCTACGGGCTTCAGGTGGCCACCGAACGAGCCATGCTAAAAGCGGCGCGGCGCCTGGATGATCGCTACCCAATGGAGATATTCACAACTTTTCTTGGGGCACACGCCATGCCGCCGAACTACGCCGGTAGCAAAGATGATTACATCAAGTTGGTCATAGAAGACATGCTGCCGACAATAGCGGAAGAAAATTTGGCTGACGCCGTAGACGCATATTGCGAACACCTGGCCTTCGATACCGAACAAGTGCGCCGTGTATTTGAGGCGGCTGCCGAACTCGACCTCCCAGTTAAATTGCACGCAGATCAATTTAGCGATTGCGGAGGTGCCGCCCTGGCTGCGGAATTTTCCGCCCTTTCCGCTGACCATCTGGAATACACAAGCGCAGCGGGTATTCGCGCTCTTGCGGATGCAGGCACGGTTGCCGTGCTCTTACCTGGCGCGTTCCACACCCTCAGCGAGACGCAGTTGCCGATGATTGATGCCATGCGCAAGCATCAGGTTCCAATGGCTGTAGCAACGGACTGCAATCCCGGTTCATCTCCCTTGTCGAGCATCCTTGTTGCGATCAATTTTGCCTGTGTTTATTTTGGCCTGACAGTGGACGAGGCACTTTCCGGCGCCACTCGTAACGCAGCCAAGGCTCTGGGTGTTCACGATCGCCTCGGTACTTTGGAGGTAGGTAAGCAGGCCGATGTTGCGATTTGGGATGTAAGCCACCCTTCTGAGCTGGCCTATTGGATCGGGGGTCGCCGCTGCGAAACGCTATATAAAGCCGGCGAAGCTGTCTTTTAGTTTATTGTGCGACGAAATCCCCTGCACAGCGGTCTTCCATACAGCATTCCGGCATTATGCCGATTACGCTCCTAACACAACGACGTCAGGTGACTGTGGCAGCAATATGGTGTGGGTGTGGCTGAACCCCACAAGCAAGATAACCAGCGCAGCAAGTATGCGGTTCCGCCCGAGGTAATCCGGCGCGCTAGACGCGGAGATAAGCAAGCCTTTGGCGAAATGTATCAGGTGTTCGCCAAGCCCTGCTATAACCTCGCTCTGCGCATAGCCCGAAGTCCAGCTGTGGCAGAAGACATAGTGCACGATACATTTATAAAGATAATTCAGCGGCTTAAGTCCTACCGGGGCGATGCACCGCTGTGGGCCTGGGTCAGGCAGGTGACCGTGAATACGGCCTTGAATGACCTACAGAAACGTAAATGGTTAGTACCGGTAGAGCATCCAGAAGACATGCGATTGGATGAACCAATCAGCAATGCGCCTGCAGGAGCGGTTCAACACGATCTGGACCAGATACTTGGCACACTTAGTATTCAAGCTCGTACCGTGCTCCTGCTACACGATATGGAAGGAATGACTCATAAGGAGATCGCATTGCACTTTAATCAGACCGAGAGCTTTTCAAAGTCGGTGTTATTTCGTGCGCGCAAGCAACTGAGTCGGCAATTGGAAGATTCTGGTGCACACAGCCTAAACACAAAAGGTAACAGTCATGAATGAGCAGGTAGATCAGGCCTGGCAAGAAACTCTGCAAGATAGTTTGCAGATACACGAGCCGCCAGATCACTTGTTTGACCGGGTGATGGAAACTCACCAGGTCAACAAGCGACGCAAAATGCTGCGAAATTTCGGCGGCGCCTTGAGTCTGGTATTGGCCTTGGGCTTGACCTGGGTAATATTTAACCCGTCCAAACCAAATCCGGAACTGGAACTTGCGCCACTCATTGCGGCGACCCAGCGGCTTGAAGACCGTCTGCTGGTTTACCAAAGCACTCAGTCCGTGCCAACGGGTCAACGCCAGTACGTTGCTGCAACACAAGCTTCGCTGGCAGAACTAGATAAGGAACTGGCCGCCGCGTATCAATCCGAGCATCGACAACGCGAGGTCGCTGAACTTTGGGAGCGAAGAATCACCCTCCTGGAACAGCTAGTGCAGTCATATGAACAGTCAAACTCGGCTCGGAGCATCTAATGCAACGGACTAAGATATTTAACAGTTTGATTTTATCCGCTGTCTTACTGGCACATGTCAGCGCCTCGGCAGAACCGCCAGAGGCGACACGGCAAGCCATTGACGAGACAATTCGGGCTTTCCTGGTGAATCTCGCCACGGACCCGCAAATTACAGCAGACCAGTGGCAGGGAAAGCAATTTCACCTGCAACAATCGCAATGGTACGAACTGGGCCTGGTCGTAGACACCTCCTCCCGGCCCCATCTGGAAGTGCTGGCGGTTACACCCGGAACAATCGGTGCGCAAGCCGGCATTCGCAGCGGCGACATGATTCAGTCTTTCAACGGCAATGCAATCGAAGCAGGTGAAGCGGGGCTGCGGAAACTGGCAGAACTCATCGCCCTTGCTGAAGCAGATACAGACTTTGAATTTGTGCTGCTTCGCAATGGGAAAGTTACCAACGTCAATGGGAAGTTGATCAAGCTAAATCTTCCGCCCGTAACCATTCAGATCGGAGCACTTTCATCCCCAAAAGCGGAACCCGATGGTTGTGGCATGGTGTCATTTCGACAGAAGCCGCCCCACGAGTTTGATCTCTACCCTGTCAATCTGGTTAGTGTAAATGGAGACCAGGCCGGTGTGCGCGGCCAGGACATGCTTTATTTAACGCCGGGCAGCTACGAAATTGAGGTATTGGACTTCATCCCCCCGGGCAAATTGCGGGCCCATCATAAGCGCTTCGCAAAGCGCCGGGAGGCTCGTTCGATCTGGGTTCAAGTGGAAGATCTGCAAGTGTTGCACATCGGTGCGAAGCTGCTGGCAGATCGTCAAGACCAAACCGTAGATGAGCCCTATTGGGAGCCAGTAGTTTACAAAACCGAGCCAGATGAATGTAAAGGCAGGCCGGTGACACGCTAGCCTAGAAGTGCAATCTTAAATTTGGCCGGCGCTGCAGACGTTTTACAGGCTCCTGCTGAAGCAAACAAGGAGTTTCACGGGCCCTGACAACAGACCGCGTGAGATTAGTCCAAGTTAAACTCCGAGCGGTAATCTTGCGCCAAGGCATCAGACTGCTCGTTTTTGATCAAAAGCAGATCCCCAATTACAAGCGCATCCATTTCTGTACCCATAAAGCAGCGAAACGCGTCCGCTGGCGTACAGACGATGGGTTCGCCTCGAATGTTAAAGCTCGTGTTCACCAACATAGGACAGCCGGTCAACTGCCCAAATTCTGAGATCAACTGGTGATATTTAGGGTTGGTTAAACGGCTGACGGTTTGTATGCGAGCCGAACCATCTACGTGCGTAATAGCAGGGACCTGAGAGCGCGTTTGGTACAGTCTGTCCAAACCTTTGAGCTGATCAGAATCGACGTCATGTCGACGAGATTCAGCGACCTGATCCACCATTAGCATGTATGGACTGACATCTTCTGTGGCAAACCAGTCCGATACATTCTCCTCCAAAACAGAGGGCGCAAACGGGCGAAAAGACTCTCGATACTTGATCTTCAGGTTGAGTGTTTTTTGTGTTTCTGGATCGCGCGGGTCACCCAAAATGGAGCGATTGCCCAAGGCTCTGGGACCAAACTCCATCCGGCCTTGGAACCAACCGACTGCGTTGCCATTTGCCAGCAGTTCCGCTGTTCGTTTCAAAACCTCGTCTTCTGATAGCTCGGTATAGACGGCTCCCATTTCGTCCAAAATAGCTGCACATTCAGCCTTGGAAAACGATGTACCCAGATAGCTGCCCTGCATTGCGTCAACCGCAACTGGCGTGCGTGAATTACCAGCTCCAGCATAATATGCATACAACGCTGCACCCAGCGCACCACCAGCGTCACCTGCTGCCGGTTGAATCCAAATATTGTCAAAAGCACCAGTGCGCCGAAGTACACCGTTTGCAACGCAATTAAGTGCAACGCCACCAGCCAGGCAAAGATTCTTTTGCCCCGTCTCTTGCTGCAAGTTAGTAGCAAGTCTCACTACAATTTCTTCGGTTACTTTTTGTATGGACGCAGCTAGGTCCATGTATTCCTGAGTGAGTTCGGACTCAGGTGACCGCACCGGTATACCAAACAGGTTGGAAAATTTCTGATTGGTCATGGTCAGACCAACACAGTAATTGAAATACGTCTGATCCATACGGAAAGAACCGTCTGGCTTTACCTGAATCAAATGTTCTTTAATCTGCTCTACGAACCGTGGTTCGCCATAAGGGGCCAAGCCCATCAATTTGTATTCGCCGGAGTTTACTTTGAAACCGCAGTGGTACGTAAAGGCGGAGTACAGCAAGCCCAACGAATTGGGAAAATGCAATTCCCTATAAATTTTGAGCGTGCTGCCCTGTCCAATCGCTGCAGTGGTGGTAGCCCACTCACCTACTCCATCCATGGTCAAAACCAGCGCCTCTTCAAATGGAGATGGGTAAAATGCACTGGCCGCATGACTTAGGTGGTGCTCCGAAAATGCCAACGGAACGTCGATTGGCGTTTTGGATATCTTCTCCAGACCGTCTCGTAACACTTTCTTTTGAAAAAGTTTTTCCCGAAGCCATAGCGGCATGGCCATGGTAAAAGAGCGCAGACCCCTTGGGGCAAAATGCGTGTAGGTCTCCAGCAAGCGCTCGAACTTCACAAACGGTTTTTCGAAGAATACGATCTGATCCAGATCATTTAGAGAAATGCCCGCCTCTTCTAGACAATATCGAATGGCGCCGTCCGGAAATGCGGCATCATGTTTGATGCGTGAAAATCGTTCTTCTTGAGCAGCAGCGACAATAGTGCCATTTATAACCAGCGCTGCGGCACTATCGTGATAAAAGGCGGAGATGCCCAGAATCTTCATAGGATCTTTGCCTAAAATTGACGCGGGAGCTGAGACGGATCAGGACCTGGTGGTTCCCGCTTGATCCAGTAGGATTGGGCATCATCGTCGAAGTGGGTTTGGAGACCCGGTTTTCCAAACACCCGCCGCAACAACGCGACCGGAGTCAAAACCAAATAATAGATAATTCCCATTACGATGGGCGCGATCACTTTACCAAGCAGCACACCAAACGCGCTCCAGGCGCGATTCAGTGGTGCAAGTACTCCGGGCACAAGCCACAACAACAACGGAAATATCGGGGCAATCACAAACCAGCCCCACTCCCATTGGCCCCATGCAATACCGCGGATCAAACCAATTACATTGAGGGCGACAAAGAAAGTCCAAGCGAATGAAGCGACACTACCCGCTTCAACAACATGTTCGCGTCGAAAATCTTCATGGGAGCGACCAGACATTAGCTTCCTCTAGCCTCGGCGGCGGCCTTGCGCTGGGCAATGAACTCCAGCGCGCGGTCAATCCGCTGCAAACAGGATTCTTTTGGCATCAATGCCATGACCGCATCATTCCCTGGAGCGTTGCCACGCCCCGTAACCGCTACGCGCAAGGGTTGGCCCACCTTGCCAAACCCCACTTCCAGCGTATCCACCGTGTCTTGTATTGCGGCCTGGATATTTTCTGGATTCCAATCGGTGATAGCGTTTAGTTTCTCTTTGAGCGTAGACAAAGGCTGCTCAGCGGCAGCTTTTAGCTGTTTGCTGGCAGACTTCTCGTCGTATGATTCAAAGTCGGCAAATAGAAATGCAATCTGATCTGCGAGTTCTACCAGGGTATGCGCACGCTCGCGGAATAGAGCGATAGCACCATGCAGGGACTCCGAGTCCATATCGGTTATACCCTGGTCTTGTAAGAACGGTCCGACAAGGTCAGCTAAGCGAGCCACATCTGCAGTTAGCATATGCTGCTGATTTACCCAGCGTAGCTTTTCAGTATTGAAGCTGGAAGCGGCTTTATTGGTGCCTTCTACGGAAAACAACGAGATCATTTCGTCCCGCGTGAATATTTCCTGATCACCGTGAGACCAACCCAACCGAACCAGGTAATTGTTCAGCCCTTCCGGTAAGAATCCAGCTTCCTGATAGGCCATGACGCTTACCGCACCGTGGCGTTTAGAAAGCCGCTTGCCATCATCGCCCAGGATCATGGGCAGATGCCCAAACTGCGGAAGCTCCGCTCCAAGGGCTTGATAGATATGAATTTGCTTTGGCGTATTGCTCTCGTGATCATCGCCCCTGATGACATGCGATATTTCCATATCAATGTCATCCACCACAACTGTCAAGTTATACATCGGTGAGCCGTCAGATCGTTGAATAACCAAGTCATCAAGCTGTGCGTTTTCCCACGAAATATCACCCTTGACCAAATCCGACCAACCAACGCTCCCAGTATCCGGCATACGAAAACGGACAACTGGATCAACCCCTGCACGAGGCTCTGTTCGATTTCTACACTTACCGTCATACATGGGCTTATGCACACCAGCCGCCTTCTGCGCTTCGCGACTTGCATCAACCTCTTCCTTCGTGCAGTAACAGTGGTACGCGTGACCGCTGTCCAGCAGCTGTTGAACCACTTCCCGGTATCGATCAAAGCGCTGGGTCTGGAAAAACGGTCCCTCATCCGCGTTTAGACCCAGCCATGCCATTCCGTCCAAAATGGCCTGCACTGATTCGTCTGTTGATCGGGCCTGATCGGTATCTTCAACTCGCAGCACAAACACGCCGTCGTATTTCTTTGCCAGAAGATAATTGAACAGTGCCGTTCTGGCACCACCGACGTGCAGATAACCTGTAGGACTTGGAGCGAACCGGGTGCGCATGTAGCGAATTTCCATCAAACATCAAAAAGGGGCGCAATGATACCAATAGGATGCGAGCGTTCCCACCATTCCCCGTAACATCCGATTAACCGTTCGAAACTGCGCCACAAACTGCTACTATCATCGCAATAGCAAAAGGAATTGCGATGCATACTTCCACTTTCTTCTGGCATGACTATGAGACTTTCGGGGTTAATCCGCGCTGGGATCGGCCATGTCAATTTGCGGGACTCCGAACAGACGATTCGCTTAATGTCATTGGTGACCCGGTTAATATTCTCTGTCAGCCTCCCGAAGACTACCTGCCCGAGCCGGAGGCCTGCTTGATCACTGGCATAACGCCTCAGTCGGCGAATAACGATGGAATACCCGAACCCGAATTTGCACGCGCGGTGCATTCGGAGTTGGCCGCCGCTGGCACCTGCGGCGTGGGCTATAACAGCATTCGGTTTGATGACGAAGTAAGCCGCCACCTGTTCTACCGAAATTTTTATGACCCCTATGGTCGAGAGTGGCAAAACGGCTGTTCAAGGTGGGACATTATCGACCTGATCCGCGCGTGCTACGCATTAAGACCAGAAGGCATCAATTGGCCCACTCGGGACGACGGTCCGCCCAGCTTCAAATTGGAGCACCTAAGTCAGGCCAATAATCTCGACCACGCCAACGCTCATGACGCCCTGTCCGATGTCAATGCGACTTTAGGAATGGCACGCTTGGTAAAAGCCACCCAACCCAAACTATGGGAATTCGCTCTTCAGCTTAGAGACAAGCATTTTGTACGTAGCCAGGTGGATTACGTAAGAATGCAGCCGTTTGTCCACGTTTCCGGCATGTTTCCTGCCAGTCGCGGTCATCTGGCGCTCGTAGTTCCGATTGCAGTGCATCCAGAGCGATCTAATGAGTTTATTGTTTACGATTTGAGCACCGATCCAAGTGCTTTATTGTCACTGGACGCAGATGCCATTGCCGATCACTTGTACACACCCACCGCAGACCTGCCGGATGATGCCCAGCGGGTGCCACTAAAGACGATTCACATTAATCGCGCCCCTATGATTAGTCCGTTAGCCGCCCTCAAGGACGTCGATTTCTCGCGGATAAACCTTGATTACGAAAGTTGTCGAGAACATTTGACTCGTATTCAGATGGCCGAGGGACTGGCGGAGAAGGTGCGGAAAGTATTTGCCCAGCCCCGCGAATACGCAGACAGCGATCCAGAAAGTGCGCTCTACGACGGATTTATCCCAAAATCCGACCAAAAACTTTTTCCAAGTATTCGTGCCAGTGACCCAGCAGGTCTGGGGGATTTTGCGTCGCAACTAACCGATCCTCGGCTGCAAACATTGCTGTTCCGCTATCGTGCAAGGCATCACTACGATCAGCTCAATCAAGACGAAAAGTACGCCTGGGATACCTGGCGTAAGCAACAGCTCTGTGACCCAGATTCCGGCGAAGGGATACGCTCGGATTACCTACAGCGTTTGGCTGCCGTGCGAGAAGGCGCGTCGGTTCAGGAAAAGAATCTACTGGACAATCTCGAGCAGTATGCCCGAGAGTTGGTAGCCGGATTGTAGTTTCACTAAAGCCGGTCCTGCACTTCAATCGCCGTAATTTGGCCGCCAGTGACGGTAACGACGCGAATGAATCGACCATTGCCAGGCTTGTAAATCCAGTTTTCCACAACAACTGAGGCACCAGAATGGACAAAAAGCTGCTGACCCTGACTTCGCTCGCTTAACTCTGCTCCTTCGTGGCGAACTCCTACCACATATCGGTAATCAGGTTCCCCACACGCCTCCAGTAGTCGAAACGCAGGCTCTCCTGATTCCACCAAATCGCTACCGCATCGAATGGAATCCAGGAGCAAGCCATTTTGACCAGCGTGCGCAAAGGCACAGATTGACCAAACAATAAGACAAAGCATAAAGTGATGCGTCCGCGACATGTACCCTTTCCTGGATTTGACCCAACGAGTGTAACGTGAATGAGTGAATCAAAACTGAATAAGCCGTCTTTAGTCAACTTAATGCTGGAGACTAGAGCGGCTCCCGATCTTGCACACTATATCTGGAAACGCACTCATTTAGCATCGCTACCACAAGGCGACGGCCACCCAGTTCTGGTAGTTCCGGGATTTATGGCGGCCCCAGTTACAACGCTTCCACTGAGAGATACGCTGAGCAAACTAGGGTTCGTACCCTATTCCTGGAACTTGGGCACCAACAGAGGCTTCGAACCCGAACTGTTAGATAATCTCGAACTGCAATTAGAAGAAATTCATGCAGAACACGGTCGCAAAGTTAGCTTGGTCGGT
>CAZVYE010000029.1:0-629 GCA_964630895.1 uncultured Gammaproteobacteria bacterium
GATGACTGGCCAATCGGTTGCCGACCTGCAGGAGTGTACGGAGTCGCTCAATATTGAGACTATTTTGCGCAAACCTGTAGATCTAAGGCAGATAGATCAATTGCTCCGCTCAGCGCACTAAATTACAAAAGAACGTGTAGATTCTGCATTAATCACCGATCAGCTTCGATACTCTCCTCTTTTAAGATCCGCTTTTTGCTCCCGCCGTTACTGCCGTAGCCCAACTTTTGGGTATTTGGCACGCAAGTTGCTTTATCTCCTATGTGTTTAGAAATTGAACAAAGGCTGTTGTTCCTCGCGGGGCCGCAGCTAGGGCCCGTAGGAGAACCCTGCCGCCCAAGAATAATTAAAGAGTCATGTAAGCAAAGAAAAGGAGTATGGATTATGAGTACATTTACTAAACGATCAGCGCTTGCTATCGCTTTGGCAGCTGTATTTGCAGCACCAGTAGTATCTGCAGGTGATATGGAAAAAGCTGAAACCCACCACCAGCATTGGAAAGGTGAGGCTAAAGACGCTTGGATTGACGGTAAAGTAGAGAGCGCATTGCTGTTGAATCGTCATCTGAATTCCTTTGATATCAATACGCACGTCGAACGTGGTGTTGTATATCTGACTGGCGATGTTAA
>CAZVYE010000029.1:639-25379 GCA_964630895.1 uncultured Gammaproteobacteria bacterium
GAGCAAGATCTTGCTGCAGAAATTGCCATGAACATCGAAGGTGTTGAGAGCGTAGAAAACGATCTGAAAATCGTCGATGAGCAAGCCGAGTTGGAAGACAACAAGAATACGTTTGCACAGAGTATTGACGACGCAACTACAGAGGCTGCTGTTAAGAGCAAATTACTGTTCAACACAAACGTCACTGGAACCGACATTGAAGTAGAAGTGCAGAACGACGTTGTAACTTTACAGGGTGCCGTTGACACCTCTGCAGAGCGGGATTTGGCAGAGCAGATTGCCAAAAATACCGACGACGTAAATAAAGTTATCAATAATATTCAAGTTCGCACCTCGTAAAGCGAATAGCGTAAGTGTAATCAGGCCGGGTTTTTGACCCGGCCTTTTTTATGCAAGAAAGAAAATTTGCTTTAGCGCTTTGCTGCGCACGCGACAAAGATTGAATGCATGGGCTACTATTTGCATTCGACCAAGGAGCGTCTATTGGACCAACACAACAACCCGCAGTTTATGCAGATGGCTGACGCGTCCATGGTGCGCTGCCTTGCGGCGCAAATCAGCGCCATTTGGCCCATCGAGTCAAAGCTGCTTGGCAACTACCAGCTGCCCAACGCGCCCCGTGTGCTGGATTTGGGCTGCGGCACAGGTGAGTTTGCCTTCCGGCTGCAAGAACATTGGGCCGATGTGCAAATCACCGGGGTTGACATGATCGAGCCCCATTTGGCGCTAGCTCGCTCCAGGCCTTGGGGCCAAGTTCAGCCTGACTGGCTGGTCGCGGACGCTATGTCTTTGCCTCTTGACGACGATATGTTTGACATGGTGGCGGCCCGTCACCTGCTGCAAGCAGTGCCTGACGTTGATCAGGTCATAGGAGAAATGATTCGAGTCACCAAGCCGGGCGGATACCTGCATTTTCTGGCAGAAGACTACGGCATGCTGTTTTTTGCCCCTACCGACGTGGATCTGGATACGTTCTGGCGCGAAGGTGCGTGGAAATTTGGAGAGGCGACCGGGACGGACCTCAGAAGCGGGCGAAAAATTGTCTCAAAGCTCAAGCGGCTGCCTGTGTCAGAAATCGTCTTAGACTATTTGCGCATAGACTCGTTAAATACAGATGTCGAAATTTTAAGCGCGATTTTCACCGCGTGGCGCGATGGATTTGCCGAAGCAATTGTTGCGCATACGCAGCTCAAACAGGACTTCGTACTGCAAGCCTTTGAAAATATGATCCGCTGCGCGCGAGACCCTCACGGGTACGCGCTTTGGCTTATTCCAGTCATCAGCGCCCGGGTAGATTAAGGCGCGGTCATATTCTGCTCACGCGTGGCTAGAAATTCGATATCCGGCCACCTTTCCTGCGTAAGCTGCAGATTGACCCGACTTGGTGCCAGATACACCAGCGCGCCGTGGGCATCCTCAGCCAGATTAAGGGTGAGCTTGTCCTTAAACTGGTTCAACATTTTCTGGTCGCTGCAGCGAATCCAGCGGCAGGTATACACATCCACAGATTCAAAAATGGCATTCACCTTGTATTCGCTTTGCAGGCGATACGCGGTCACATCAAACTGCAGCACCCCAATGGCGCCCAGTACCAGATCGTTGCCCAACAGCGGTTTAAAAAACTGTGTGGCGCCTTCTTCCGACAGCTGCTGTAGGCCTTTTTGTAGCTGCTTTAGTTTCAGTGGGTCTTTTAGACGTGCTCGACGAAACAGTTCCGGGGCAAAATTGGGTATGCCGGTGAACTGCAATTCTTCTCCGCAGCTAAAGGTGTCGCCAATAGCGATCGTGCCGTGGTTATGAATACCAATGATGTCGCCTGGATACGCGGTTTCAACGTGATCGCGGTCCTGGGCCATAAATGTCAGGGCGTTGGGAACTTTGATTTCTTTACCCAGGCGCACATGGTGCGCTTTCATGCCCTGCTCAAACGTACCTGAACATATCCGCACAAACGCAATGCGATCACGATGCGCAGGATCCATATTCGCCTGAATCTTGAAGCAAAACCCGGTAAACGTTTTCTCGTTGGGCAACACTTCTCGTTGCTGAGCCACTCTCGGTTGGGGCGGCGGTGCATTTTGGGCAAATGCATCAAGCAGGGGTGCGACGCCAAAGTTATTAATGGCCGATCCGAAAAATACTGGGGTGAGTTGACCCGCAAGATACGCGTCGTGATCAAAGCTGTGGCTAGCTCCTTTTACCAGTTCGATTTCATCGCGTAACTCCTGCGCGACGTCTTCGCCGATTGCGTCGTCCAGCTTGGGGTCAGCTAGGCCCTGAATAATGCGAGGCTCTTGTTTTACATAGTTCTTACTGGCGTCAAAGAGCAGCACCTGGTCGTTCAGCATGTGGTATACGCCTTTGAGACGCTTGCCCATACCGATAGGCCAGGTTATCGGGGCACAGGCGATTCCCAGCACGGACTCGACCTCGTCCATAAGTTCTATGGGATCTCTGCCTTCTCGATCGAGCTTATTGATAAACGTGAAAATGGGTGTGTCCCGGAGTCGGCACACTTCCATCAATTTAATCGTCCGGGCCTCTACACCCTTGGCGCAGTCGATCACCATAAGCGCCGAATCAACTGCCGTAAGCGTTCGATAGGTATCCTCTGAAAAGTCTGCGTGTCCCGGCGTGTCCAGCAAGTTCATGACCCGGTCATTGTGCACAAACTGCATGACAGACGAGGTTACCGAAATCCCACGTTCTTTCTCCAAGGCCATCCAGTCTGATGTCGCATGTCTAGCGGCTTTTCTTGCTTTGACCGTGCCCGCCATTTGAATAGCCCCGCCAAATAACAGCAATTTTTCCGTCAGCGTGGTTTTACCAGCATCCGGGTGGGAAATGATGGCGAATGTGCGCCGGCGATCGATTTCTTGCTGCAACGAGCTCATGTTTAGACCAGTGGTTCAAAAAAAGCGGGCAAGTATACCAGTCGCCGGTTCTGCGGAATATGACCGTCCGACGAAGGCTTGCATTGGCATAGCCAGACAGCGCTCTCTCCCGGACCTTTTGGTTGCCTTATTCATTGCCTGCAGCAACAACGAATTCGTTGGATACATAGCCATGGGTTTGGTCAGCCACCAACACTCGCAACCACCGGTCTGTTTGGGCCAGTACGGTGAGGTAATCGGTCTGATCTAGCTGTCGCACCACTGCACTGCGAGTATTCGGGCGTAGTCGCAGATTCAGGTTATTCACTTTCGGCCTGACGAGTCGTGTGGCTGGAGGAGGCCACGCCGGTAGCGGCACGTCGGTGCCCAATAGTGGTTCTGGATTGACCGCCTTTCCGTATCCTTCGTAGACGCCAAAATGAAGGTGTGGAGAGGTAGACATGGCATTGCCGGAATTTCCCACGTAACCCAATACCTCACCCCGTCTTACCATTTGACCTGCCGCAACCGAAAAAGACTCCAGGTGCGCATAGTAGAGTCTCAAGTTGCGTTCTGTACCGCGCTGCCAAATGTGTAAGCCTCCCCTTGGAGATACGCTGACGCGCTCAACTTTGCCTTCAGCGGCTGCTATCACCGGCGTATTCCTGGCGGCAAATATATCGACGCCTTCATGCAATCGCCGGCCTCCATCTCGGGCCTGCCCGAATCGGCTTTGAATGGCGCGTTTGTTTTTGCCGGCTACAGGAAACAGTAGCAGCGCCCGATCGTGGATGGCGATTCGCACTGGAACAGCGTCGCCCGGCGTTTGGTGTACAAGCAGTTTATATATGCCTGGCGGTATCACGAGTTCACTTACGCCGTTGCGGTGTCGAAGCGTTCGCGTTCCATTCCAGTTTGCGCTCTGAACGGGAAAAATTTCTGCGAAGACGGTTGCCTGTGGGTCTTTCTCGTGCAAAGTCTCCACCACCAGGGCACCCTGGCGATCCGGCAGAATCTCAAATATTTTGGCTAGGGGCGTGGAGTAGTAACCGGACTCTGTGTAGGGGGGTAACAGTACCTGCGCGCCGGAGATTGCTTTGTTGCCATCGTCTAACCATTGCGGGAGGGTATACATTCTTGCGTGACGCTCCCGCATGGATTGCCATGGTTGCCACCACAGCAGATAGATGCCGGTTGCGATAACTATCACCGCTGCCGCAGCAATACGATTGGCAGTCCAAAGTCTCATTATGGAAACGGTACTGCAACGGTAGTGTAAATCACGAAAAAAAGTGCCGTCCCTGGCTACAGCATAAATTCGCTGTCTTCCTTTTGCCGCATGCGGCTACTCAAGCAGAGTGCGCAATGTCGGCTCGCCCTACGATTGATCGCAGTTTTTTATCCGCGGCGCAACCCTTCGATATTAATCTGGTTAATGCCTTCGGTTGCTCGCAGTACGTCAAGAATGCGGCTTTTCTCTTGCGAATTGCTCACGATGCCAGACACCGTCACGTCACCATGGTCTACGACAACAAGCAGGTCGCTTTCGTCGATACCGTCAAACTCCCAGAATGCGCGTTGGACGCTTTCGAGAATGGCTTCATCAGATGCTGTTATTGCAGCGCCCTCTGGATACAGTTGGCGGCTGCCACAAGCGGCTAAAAATATGCTTAATGCAATGGCTCCAATAATCTTCTTCATGTTCATTTCCTACTGTCAGTGTGTGCTTCTTAAATGGGTTTACAGCGGCGTTTTGGCGTTTACGTCCTTCGGGTCTTGCTGGATTGGTTCGCCGCTTACAAACGCTTTGCCGGCCTCCCATAAGTACTTCAGGCCCTCGGTGCCGCTCATGTCCCAGTACTCTCCTTGCTCAGCCTTAACGCGGATGAGCCGGACGTCGGGATCGTCGGCACCGTCTTTGAACCACACGCGCCAATAGGGGTCTTCCAGGTCTTGAATCAGGCTACGATCGTTTTCGATGCGGGCCGTGCCGGACAAAGACAAATATTGACGATCACCTTGCATCACGACACTCACGTCGTTGTCTTGGGCAATTTCTTCGACTTTGCCGGACTGGGCGTGGGTCGCGAACAACAGGTCCGCTTCGCCATCTACTTTGGCAATGGCCATCGGTCTGGCTCTTAGCTGCCCGTCTGGCGTAGATGTACAGAGCATCGCCTGGTCGAAGTTCTCAAGCATTTCGTGAAATTTCTTTTGTCGTTGTGCTGGTTGCATTCAATGGGTCCTTAGAATTTTTAACGAGTTTCAATAGGGAATTAAGCAAGATGCATGCCGGACTGCTCAGGGCCCTGACTGCAGGCTGTTTGGTCTGAGAATGGGGTGCGCGCGTGTAATTCGTACGCATCTCTGTAGAAATTACCCATGCAGTGTGTGCAAAAAATGCTTATGCTTGCCGGATCATAGACGTCAGGAGGGGTTATGCGGATTGGTGTAAAAGAATGCTGCTTGGGGCTGGTGGCTCTGTCCATGTGGGCCTGTGCAAGCGCGCAAAGCATTGAAGGTACTTGGCAGCTGGTGCACATCTCTCCGTTAGCCGTCGAGCATCTGGATCCAACGGGCATAGCAAATCGGAAGGAACGCTATGCGGATGGGCGACTGATGGTAGTACCGCCTGACGGCACTTCCGCAGATGCAACTAGCGTTCGGTATTCGTTTGCCAATGGTGTGCGGACGCTATTTATATCGGCGGAGGTATCCGTGACCAGTCCGGTGGAGTTTGACGGCGACAATAGGATGCTGCTGCGTCACGGGGACCATGAGGTGTGGACATATGAACGTTTAGCCGACGGCTTGACGCTGGACTCCAGACTGCCGCCGTACAGCGTTGAGCAACTCGCATCTGATGACGTCAAAGATGATGCAGTGGCGCCTGCTGCGGTGGCAAAGTTTCAATCACCACCTCCGCCTGAATCCGCGGCTTCAACCGCTGCTTTGACTGGCGTGTGGGAAGTGGTGCGGTATGCCAATCTACCCAAAGCCGCTGTTACACCCTACGGTATGCCCAATGATAAATATGCGTTTAGCGCAGACCAGCTTTGTATCGTTCCGCCCGGCGTGACGCAAAGTGCGGCGGAAAACTGCCATGCTTATGCGTTGGAGAACGATGAACTTGTTATAAGACCTGCATCTGGAGAGTCTTTGCGCTATCGCACCTCGATCAATGAGTGGTCTTACTTAACTTTAGGTTTCGCCGACGCCACCATCGAACTGCGTAAAATATCCAGTGACCCTAACGACCTACCTAAGTTGCCGGTTACTATTGTGCTGCTTGATTTGCCCTGGCTGCTGCCAGAATTGGAATCCTCTGATCCAATGCATTAACCGGCTTGCAAGCAAAGTCTACTGAGATTCATCAGGATTTGTTGCCTCCAACCAAGCAACAAGCTCGGTAGGACCAAGCTGTTCCAACTGTGCAGCCAGTGCGGGCAATTGATCCGGTTCATGCGCGCGTATCCGCGATCGCAAGACTTGGCGCTGTTGGCGACTTAGAGGTCTGGCAATCGCTCGAAATCGATGCCTGAGTGTCTTTTGATGAGCCCCATTTGCCTGGCCGTTTTCCGAATCAGACCTGGGTTGCTCGGATATGCCGTTGTTGGAGTGGGCGCTTGCTTCGTTGCCTGCCCGTAATTGCCTTGCCAAAGCGTCCCTCTGGGCAGGTGTTAGTTGGGCAAAGCGATCGCGCAACGCTTGTCGCTCTTCGGCAGGTAGCTGAAGAAACCTCTCGTGCTGGCGAAACATCCGTCGGCGTTGTTCGGAAGATAGTTGTGCAAATCGGCGCAGCTGCGCATACAACATGCGTTTACGCTGGGGATTCATGTTGCGCCAATGGGACCATTGCTCTTGGAATGCTGTCTTGCGCTGTGCCGGCAGCCGGTCCCAGTGGAGCGTAATTCGGTAAAGCTGTCGCTGTACTTGCGGGGGTAGCGTAGCCCAGCTATCAGCGAAAGGCTCCAGCAGCTCAGCTTGAGTATCATTCAAAGCGCTCCATGACGGAGCGGTCGTTTGCACATCGTTCTGTTGGGCAGCACAAACAGTTGCCAGCACAAGTAGCAAAGCAGCCAGCGCTTGTTTCCACACGCTTGCCATCAACCGTCCTGGTCCGCCAAAACGTCGGTGGTATCGAGCCAAAGTAGGAACTCCAAATCTTCCAACAGCTCTGGGTCCGTCTGAGCCAGCAGCATTTGCTCGTCCTCTTCGATATCAGAAATCGTTACTTCTGCAGGCGTTTGGCTATTATCCATTTGTCCGGGGGCGTCTGATGACGGTCGAATCACGAGCAGCAACACCAGTGCCGCGGTTGCCGCAGGTGCCAGCCAGACCAGTGGAGTACGTCTCGATGTCGATTGATCCTCCAGGACGGAAGCCTGAGCCGCTGCCAATTTGGAGCGCTGCTCTGCAGAAAGCTCATGGACCGCACCGTCTAGGCTCTTGCGGCTTTGTTGAACCCAGTCTTTGTCGCCTTTAGTACTCATCCAATTTCTCGTATACATCTGATAGCTGTGGTCTTAATGCGCGCATAGCTCTTGAAAGATGCGTCTTTACACTGCCTTCGGAAACCTGCATGGCAATACTGGTTTGGCGGCTGGATAGTCCGTGCCAGTGCCGAAACAAGAATGCCTGACGCTGGCGGTCTGGCAGCTGTCTTAAGGCTGCAAATAATATAGCGCGAAACTCGTCGCTCACGTCTATTTTGTCGCTGGATTGAAGCTGCGTCGGCGCGTAGTCTATGGTATCCGTGCTCCAAAACTTAAACCGTTCCCACTGTCTTTTTCGCAGCCGATCCAAGGTGGCATTTTCTACCATCCGGTAGAATAGAGGCGCCCATTCTTCAGTGGGTCTATTGCTATATTTTCTGCAAAAGTTGAGCATGGCGTCCTGTACTGCATCCAAGGCGTCGTCCATCTGTTGCAAGCGAACTTGTGCATGCACCAGGGCTCGTTCGCGCTGTTTGCTAAAAAAGTCCTCTAAACTGGCGCTGTGCGCTTGATCTCGGGTCACTTTTGCATTCAGTATCAGTTCCAAAGGCATGGTATCGTATTCAGGGAGCGCATTCGCCGTTACATACATAAAACGAAACAGGGCGATTATGGTTGACATAGACAAACTGGGGGGCAACGAGGGTGAGCAAGCCGCGAGCGTGGTTGTGATGCTGCAGCCCTGCCATTCGCTGGGGTTGGCTTTGGCCCGCGCATTGGCACAAGAAGGCGCTCATTTGTTGATTGTCGATCGCAACCCTGATCAAGGCGAAATCATGGCGCGGCGACTGGCTCTGGAGGGTATAAACGTTGCGTTTAGGCTGCTAGACACCAGTGGTACCGGTATGGGCGGCGTTGCCAGTGATCTGCGTAAAGTTTATGGGCAAATCGAAGGCGTTGTCGCGTTTCATGAGCCGGTGGCGCGGAGCCGAAAACTGGACTGGCTTAGCTTGCCGCAGCACGTTTTAGAGCACCTTTTTGCGTCTAGCGTGGGGTGGCGACTGAAGTTTTACCGCGCCCTCAAAAATGGCTTTAGCGTCGCGGGCGGTTACGTCGTGAACGTATACATGGGGGAGTCAGATGAGCAGTGGGTTCGTGGTATGGATGGTGCCGCTGCCGCAATGGTGCAAACATTGGTAGGCCCAGACTTTAGCGCGCACAACGTGCCGATATCCAGCGTGGAAGTGGCCAATGCTGGATACCTTGATGCGGACCGGGCCGCAGCGAATTCTGCAATTGACGCCGATCTCAGGGCGGTACTGGCGGCCATGGGTCGCTGTGAGCCCGAGTCGTCCCAACTTATAACTACCGGCGCAGACTAAGGCCAGAAAAATTTGCGTCATGGCCTACTTAGTGGACTCGCCGCCACCCTTCCAAACAGTGCGCAAGAAGGCTTCATTTAGCTGCCGCGCTCGGGAGCTGTCCAGTGTTCGCGGCTAACAGGCCCATCGTCAGAGTGGCGCTGCCACTCAAGTTACCCGCGCCCTATGACTATCAGGTTCCACCTGACCTCAACGTACCAGCGGTTGGTGCGCGTGTTGTCGTGCCGCTTTCCGGTAGAAGCGCCATTGGGTGGGCTGTGGAAGTTGGAGTTGAGAGCGATGTTGCCCCTAATAAGCTACGAAGCGTAGCTGCAGTTCTCGATACCGAGCCGCTGCTCGATGACCATCTCATGACGCTTGGCCGCTGGCTGGCAGGCTACTACCATCATCCACTGGGTGAAGTCCTTCATACCATGGTGCCGGCGCCCCTCCGAAGAGACGCCCAGCCGTCTATCCTTACGACCAAGCATTGGCGCCTGACCACGCCGGGCAGAGCAGTCGACATAAAGGACCTTGCCCATGCGCCACGCCAAGCAGAAGTGTTGGAGGCGCTGGCTAATGGGCCCGTGCCTGCGCCTGAGCTACGCAGCGTATGGCAAATTCAGTCGCCGGTCCTGCGTCGGTTGGAAAAAAAGGGCTGGCTGGAAGCCCAGGATGTGGCTGCCGCACACACCGGCCGTGGTGCTGATGGCCCCAAGTTAACTGCGGAACAGGCCGACGTCGTAAATCAAATTGGCAGCACTTCCGGGTTTGCAGCGCACCTTGTCTTCGGGGTTACCGGTAGCGGCAAAACGGAAGTGTATTTGAACTTGATCGAGCAGGTGCTGGCAGCAGGTAAGCGAGCGTTGGTTCTGGTGCCAGAAATCGGTTTAACTCCGCAGCTTATGCGCCGCTTCCACAACCGCTTACGGGCAAGAATCGGAGCCCTGCACTCCGGGTTAAAGGCCAATGAGCGTTTGAGCCTGTGGGAGCAATGCCGCCAGGGTGACATCGACGTAGTCGTGGGAACTCGCTCGGCAGTTTTTGCGCCGCTAGTGGACCTGGGCTTGTTGGTAGTGGATGAAGAGCACGATGCGTCCTTTAAGCAACAAGATGGACTGCGCTATTCGGCACGAGATACAGCCATCAGAAGGGCGCAAATGCTGGACGTCCCCGTGGTTCTTGGTTCGGCAACGCCATCCATGGAGTCACTATACAATGCCCAGTCCGATAAGTATCAGCTTCATTTCCTGCGCAATCGCGCCACTGGCGCTAAGCAACCCAGCATTCGGGTATCGGACCTGCGATCAAATTCGGCACCGCATGGCATCGGAGGAGATTTAGAGCAGGCTATGCGCGAAGCGCTAAACGCGGGGAACCAGGTCATTGTGTTTCTCAATCGGCGTGGCTTTGCTCCGGTGCTAATCTGTGACGGCTGTGGTTGGCTGGCAATCTGCCCTCGCTGTGATGCGCGCATGACCTGGCATCGATCCATGCAGCAACTGAGATGTCATCATTGTGATTTGATAAGACGGCGACCGGATGCCTGTCCGGAATGCAATTCAACACGGATTGGGCCTTTGGGCGTCGGTACTGAGCGCCTGGAAGCGTTTTGCCTTGAGGCATTTCCCGACGTGCCCGTGCTCAGGCTCGACCGAGATAAGGTGTCAAAAGCAGATCATCTTAAAAAGGTCTTGGACAAAATGAATGCAGGCGAGCCTTGCATCTTGTTGGGTACCCAGATGTTGGCAAAAGGGCATGACTTTGCCAATGTCACACTGGTAGGCGTGGTAGATGTTGATCAAACGCTTTATAGCAGTGATTTTCGAGCTCAGGAGCGCACGTCTCAGCTGCTGTTGCAGGTGGCTGGACGGGCAGGTCGAGCACACAAGTCGGGACAAATTCTGCTGCAAACCCGTTTGCCAGACACGCCGTTATTCAGCCGATTGTTTAACGAGGGCTATGGGGCATTGGCTGAGGACTGGCTACGTGAAAGGCGAGCAGCAGGTTTTCCACCGATGGGATTTGTGGCCTTGATTCGAGCAGAATCGGGCAGTGCCAATAAGGGCAGAGAATTCTTGCGCGATATTCAGAACGGTGTTGAAGCTAGGTCGGATGTACAAGTCTTTGGGCCTATGCCCGCGCCTATGGAGAAAGTGGCCAATCGATACCGTATGCAGTTAATAGTGCTGTCCGCGCGTCGCGGCGCGTTACACGAAGTTTTGGATCATCTGGTCGCGAATGCTTTCGGTAGCAGCAAATCCAGTTCTGTACGCTGGTATGTGGATGTGGATCCGCAAGAGGGGTTCTAGCGACAAAGTTGTGCAGAGCCCAAAATGTAGGGCTCTGCACCGAGATAGTTCTAAGGCTACTTACAGCGCCTCGGCTTCCGTGCTCAGGTATGCCGCTACCCCATCCGGGTCAGCCTGCATGCCTTTTTTGCCTTCTTGCCAGCCAGCAGGACAAACTTCACCGTGTTCCTCATGGAATTTCAGTGCGTCGACCATGCGGATCATTTCATCAATATTGCGTCCTAACGGTAGATCATTGACTACTTGATGACGGACCAGGCCTTCGCTGTCGATGAGGAAGGATGCGCGCAGTGCGACGCCGGCTTCTGGGTGTTCGATGCCATAAGCGTTGCATATGTCGTGACGCACATCCGCAACCAATGGGTATTTAACCTGGCCAATTCCACCTTTATTAGTGGGGGTATTGCGCCACGCGAAGTGGGTGAACTGAGAGTCGATAGAAACGCCAACCACTTTGGTGCCGCGCTCTTCAAACGCTTTTAGGCGGTGATCAAAGGCAATCAACTCCGAGGGGCAAACAAAGGTAAAGTCCAGCGGGTAAAAGAACAGCACGCCTGCATCGCCGTCCAAATACTCTTTAAAATTAAATGAATCGACAATTTCGCCAGTGCCGGTTACGGCAGGGGCAGTAAAGTCTGGTGCTTGACGACCAACCAGGATAGACATGCTTGTAACTCCTTTTCTTAAAATGGGGTGGCTTGCTGTAGCTAGTTTGCTCACCGATTGTTGCAGCGAGCCCACTGGCCACTGGATGGCTAAATTTGACGGCATATGATGCCACTTTCAAGGGATCAGATTATCCGTAAGCTGCGTAGAGATCTTGTTATGGCTGTGACCCAACTGTGCAGGCAAAAAAAAGGGCCTCATGGAGACCCTTTTCAGATGCAATAAATTGCTAAGTTACGCTGCCAGTGAAGTGCGCATTTTTTTCAACGCATTGGCCTCAAGCTGGCGAATACGCTCAGCGGAGACACTGTATTCGTCTGCGAGCTCCTGCAGCGTAGACTTTTGATCGGTCAGCCAGCGGCGCCGAATAATGTCCTGGCTGCGATCATCCAGCGCATCAATGCCTGAATACAGCAACTCGTTGTTGTAATTTTCCAAGTCGTAATCGGCAACCAATTGAGCGGGATCCGCGCCTTCCTTAACCAGGAAGTTTGTAGGCGCGACATGGTTGTCGTCATCGTCATCCGCAGACGGCGAGTCAAACCCAATATCCTGCCCGGAAAGTCGGGACTCCATTTCTACCACGACCTCAGGCTTCACACCCAGGTCTTCGGCTACCCGCTGCACTTCCGCGTGGTTCAACCAGCCAAGTCTCTTCTTCGACTTACGCAGGTTAAAGAACAGCTTGCGTTGTGCTTTGGTTGTTGCAACTTTAACTATTCGCCAGTTGCGCAAAATGTACTCGTGCATTTCAGCTCGAATCCAGTGCACAGCAAACGAAACCAACCGCACGCCCTGGTTTGGGTCAAATCGTTTTACCGCCTTCATCAGGCCAATATTGCCTTCCTGAATCAAATCGGCTAGCGGTAACCCGTAGCCGGAATAACTCCGCGCCACGTGCACCACAAAACGTAAGTGAGCCATCACCATGCTTCGTGCGGCATCTAAATTCTCAGTCTCGCGATAAGCCCGAGCGTAGCCCTGTTCTTCTTCTTCAGTCAGAACGGGTACTTGGTTTACCGCGCCAATATAGGCATCGAGACTGCCGGTGCTCGACGGTACCGGTAAATTGTTGGCTACCAACGCAGCAGTCATAGATCCTCCAGTCATTCTCTATCTCATTCATGAAAAACCCTTGAGGCCAGCCCCGAAGGCACCGACAACCCAAGCGTTAAGTCTTAAATCATTAGCACTCGTAACCTTAGAGTGCCAAAGTGCTAGTTTGTTCCCCTGAGCACAAACAAAATTTGTGCCTTCAAAAAAGGGAATGAACAATGCGACCGCGCAGTATAACGACCAAATGCGATTATTTCCACGACCATGATTCACCGCATTATCCTCTGCCGCCTGTGGCATTGGTCATATTTGCGGAAAATATGCCATAAACCTCATGGCGCCAGCGTGAAATCAATTTGCTATTTGCGCCCTGCCTTGCGGAATGCGGCAGCCAGAGCGCCTTCGCCTGCCGTTCCGGCAGCCGGCTTTCTCGCGGATTTCTTTTGTTTGGGCTGTTTGGCTTTGTGCGAGCGGGCTGGGGCGCTGGGCGTTGTTTGATCCTCGCTTTGTGGGCCGCGCATGCTTAACGCTATGCGATTGCGAGCCAAATCAAGCTCTATCACCCAAACCGTAACAATATCGCCCGCTTTCACAATGCTGCGAGGGTCTTTTACAAACTGATTTGACAGCTGCGAAATATGCACCAGGCCATCTTGATGCACACCAACGTCCACGAAAGCACCAAAGTTTGTTACGTTGCTAACCTGGCCTTGCAGTCGCATACCCACGCGCAAGTCTGTTGGTTTTTCGATGCCGTCGGCAAACTCCACCGTGATGAATTCGCCGCGCGGGTCGCGTCCCGGCTTTTCCAACTCAATCAAAATATCCTGCACAGTGGGCAAACCCACGGTGGCAGATGTGAAAGCTTGCGGGTCTAGCTCGCGCAGCACCTGCCGTTTACCCATCGCTTCCGCGCAAGGCAGGCCCAGCTTGTCCAGCATGGCTTTGACTACCGCGTAAGATTCGGGGTGGACAGCAGAAGCATCCAGCGGGTTGCTGCCATCCTTGATGCGTAGAAAACCGGCCGCCTGTTCGAAAGCTTTTGGACCAAGTCGTGGCACTGCCAACAAGGCCGCGCGACTGGCAAATGGCCCGTGCTCGTCTCGATACGACACGATGTTTTCCGCTAGCGTCGAATTGAGACCGCTGACCCGTGCAAGAAGGGGGGCTGATGCGGTATTTAGCTCGACGCCTACGCGATTCACGCAGTCCTCAACGCACACGTCCAGGCTTGCTCCCAGCTTGATCTGGTTTACATCGTGCTGATACTGGCCGACTCCGATGGACTTTGGTTCGATCTTTACGAGTTCCGCCAGCGGGTCCTGTAATCGACGTGCTATGGACACTGCGCCTCGCAGCGAGACGTCCAGCTTTGGAAACTCTTTTGCTGCCGCTTCTGAGGCCGAGTACACAGATGCGCCTGCTTCGCTTACCAATACCTTTTGGAAGCCCTTATGATTGCCCCCTGCCAGCAGTTCCCCTGCGAGTTTTTCTGTCTCCCGTGACGCCGTACCGTTTCCGATCGCAATCAGCTTCACGTCGTGTTTCTGGATGAGTCTGGTAAGCTCCGCCTTAGCGCTGTCCCACTGCTTCTTGGGCGCATGCGGATATATGGTCGCGGTATCCACCAGCTTGCCGGTGGCGTCAACCACGGCCACTTTTACTCCGGTGCGCAGCCCCGGATCCAATCCGATTGTCGCCTTTGTGCCTGCTGGCGCAGCCAACAACATGTCCTTGAGGTTGTCGGCGAATACGCCAATGGCTTGCTCTTCAGCTTGCTCTCGCAGGGTGTTGAATATGTCCATCGTCAGGTGCAGATGGATTTTGGCGCGCCATGCCATTACCGCCAGTTTAACCAACCACGCTCCACCAACCGTAGCTTGTTCATCAAAGCCGAAATGTGCCCTTATTCGCCGAACCGCGGGGTGCGATTCCATCGCATCTTGCTCGCTGTCGAAAGGTACTTCGAGATCAAGATGCACTACGCCTTCGTTGCGCGCGCGGAACAGCGCCAAAATGCGATGGGATGCAATTTTTTGAGCCGACTCGCTGTGGTCGAAATAGTCTTTGTACTTAGACCCTGAGTCCTCTTTGCCCTCAACCACTTTTGCAGTCACGATGCCTGTAGACCAGCAGAGTTCTCGCAGGGAGCGCACCAACTCGGGTGTTTGGGCAATGCGCTCTAAAATGATCTGGCGTGCGCCTTCCAATGCTTTGTCAGCTGTGTCATACGCGCTGCCTGGCTCAGAAAACTTCTGGGCCAGCGCGAGAGGATCTGTATGTTGGTTCTGCAAAAGCTGCTCAGCCAGCGGTTCTAACCCCGCCTCTATAGCTTTCTGGGCTCGCGTTACTCTGCGTGGCTTATAGGGTAGATATAAGTCTTCCAGTTCGGTCTTGGTGGCTGCAAGCTGCAGCTTCTCCAGCAACGCATCATCGAGCTTATCTTGCTCCCGTACGCTGTTTATCACCGCTTCGCGACGATCCTCCAGCTCACGCAAATATCCTAGTCGTTTTTCCAAAGTGCGCAGTTGAGTGTCATCCAGGCCCCCGGTTGCCTCTTTACGATAGCGCGCAATAAAAGGCACTGAGGCACCGTCGTCCAGCAGGTCTATGGCGGCGCAAACCTGTTTGTTGTTGCAGTTCAGTTCGGTAGCCAGGCGTTGGTCAATAGGCGGCAGCAAGGAAAACTCCTGAGGAATCATCAAACAGTAAAAAAGGGGGCGAAATAATACGCGCAATGGGGCCGGATGTCCCGGGCCCCATGTACTAAGAAATGATACTAGGCGGCGCGATTGTGCTTTTTAAGATGCACCAGCAGTAATGAAATGGCTGCAGGAGTGACGCCCTGGATTCGTGCCGCGTGTCCAACGGTGGCCGGGCGCACCCGCTCAAGCTTTTCCAGTACTTCTGATGACAGGCCTTTGATAGAGCCAAACTCAAAATCTTCCGGAATTCCTTTGCTCTCATTTTTACGCAGGCGGCGAATTTCTTCGCTTTGTCGGTCGATGTAGCCAGCGTATTTGGTTTGTATTTCTACTTGCTCGGCTACCTGTGGGTCGCTCACGCCTGGGCCAAGGCCCGGTACGGCTGTCAGACGGTCGTAGCGCATAGCAGGTCGCTTAAGCAGGTCAATGGCGCGAACTTCCTTCGAGATAGGTTCGTCCAACTGCTCGCTTACAGATTTGCCCAGGGCGTTTTCTGGAGTGACCCAAATATCGCGCAGACGGGCAACTTCTGATTCCACCGCAGCACGCTTGGTGCTGAATGCCTGCCAGCGCGTATCGTCCACCAGCTTAAGTTCTCGCCCAAGCTCGGTCAGCCGCATGTCGGCGTTATCCTGACGCAGCAATAGTCGGTACTCCGCCCGAGATGTAAACATGCGGTAGGGCTCCAAAGTCCCGTTGGTGACCAGGTCGTCCACCAATACGCCCAGGTAGGCCTCGTGACGTTTTGGAGTCCAGGCCTCTTGGTCTTGCGATGCACGCGCGGCGTTGAGCCCAGCCAACAAACCTTGGGCGCCAGCCTCTTCGTAGCCGGTAGTCCCGTTAATCTGCCCGGCAAAATACAGGCCTTTCAGGTGCCGAGTCTCCAAGCTGGGATGCAATCCCCTGGGATCAAAAAAGTCATACTCGATGGCATAACCCGGGCGCGTGATGTGCGCATTCTCAAAACCGCGAATGCTCCGTACGAACTGCTCCTGGGCGGTGTACGGCAACGATGTGGATATGCCATTGGGGTACAGTTCCGGTGTGTCCAGCCCCTCCGGCTCCACAAATATCTGATGGGAGTCTTTGTCGGCAAATCGCGTAATTTTGTCCTCAATGGACGGGCAATAACGCGGTCCAACGCCTTCAATTTCCCCGGCATACATGGGTGATTGGTCCAGGTGCTCGGCAATGATTGCATGCGTATCAGGATTGGTATGCGTGATAAAGCAGCTAACCTGTCGGGGATGCGCCTCGGCCGTGCCGAGAAAGCTCAGGCTAGGCAATGGCGTATCACCGGCTTGCTCTTCCATCACAGAAAAATCAACGGTACGACCATCAATGCGTGGCGGCGTGCCGGTTTTTAGTCTGTCTACCGTAAACGGCAATTCCCGCAGTCGTTCGGCCAACGCAATGCTCGGCGGGTCTCCAGCACGGCCACCGCTATGGTTAGTCAGCCCGATATGAATGCGGCCACCCAAAAATGTGCCCACGGTCAGCACCACGCACCTGGCGTGAAACTTCAGGCCCATCTGGGTAACTACGCCTTCAACTCGGTCGTCACTTACGATGAGGTCGTCTACGCCCTGTTGAAAGACTTGCAGGTTAGGCTGGTGTTCAACCACTTTGCGCACGGCGGCTTTGTACAACGCGCGATCACATTGCGCACGTACCGCTCTCACAGCCGGTCCTTTGCTGGCATTTAACGTTCTAATGTGGATAGCTGCCTGATCAGCAGCCTGGCCCATGATTCCGCCCAAGGCATCAATTTCGCGCACCAAATGGCCCTTGCCGATACCCCCAATCGCAGGGTTGCAGCTCATCTGGCCTATAGTCTCAATGTTCTGGGTGAGTAAAAGCGTGGACGCACCAGTGCGCGCGGCAGCTAAGGCCGCTTCTGTGCCAGCGTGACCACCACCTACAACAATGACATCAAATTGACGGCTAGAATGGATCATGTACTTTGTATCTTGCTTCAAACCGATGCATTGTAAGGGGCAAGCGAGGTTTCAACAATCATTGATGTTTCCGGCGGTAAGGGCTACTGGACCATCGGGCATTGCGATGAAATACAACGAATCGCTGACACGGGAGGCGAAATGGGACTATTTAGTTTTGTTAAAGATGTGGGTGCGTCAATTTTGGGAAAGGACGATGACGTCGACCCATTGGCGACGACCAAGCCTATGGCTGCGCACGTTCGTGAACATGGCCTGGATCCGTCAAATTTGGATTTCAGATTTGAAAATGGCGTTCTGATTGTAGAAGGCCACATGCCAAATTTAGAGCAGAAAGAGAAGGTTATAACCATTGTTGGGAACGTGCAGGGCGTGGGTGACGTAGATGACCGTATCATCGTAGTCCCACCAGGCATGGATCCACCACAGAGTACTCAACGCACACGCGATTTGAATCCTACCGGGGCCGTAGTGCCTGGTGCCGACGGAACACCCAGCGATTGGCATTCCGACACGTATACCGTCAAGTCGGGTGACACGCTATCTGGTATTGCCAAAAAACTATACGGTGACGGTACCAAATACATGCGAATTTTTGAGGCCAATCAGCCAATGCTGAAAGACCCCGACAAGATTTACCCAGGACAGGTGTTGCGCATTCCGCCTGAGTAAGGCGCGCAATTTAGTTTCCTAAACTGAGCCGCGGCGCAGCTGTGGCTTAGTCTTCTTTGCTACCGCAGCTACTGCTTTCACTGTGTACATGGCCGTGGGCCAATTCTTCCTTGGTTGCGTCCCGGATATCTGTAATTTCCACTTCAAAGTTTAAGGTTCGACCTGCCATGGGGTGGTTGGCGTCTAGATCGATCATAAATCGTCCTACTTTGACCACGCGGGCCATCACCGGGCCTTGTCGCGTCTGCAGCTGCAGTACCGCTCCTGGCTTCAGTTTCGATGGCACCACACCAAGACGCTTAGCGGACACCCGCATGGACAGGTTTTCGTTGCGCAGGCCGTAACCGTCGACTGGTTCCACTGTTACGCTGAGTGAATCCCCTACGTCCTTGCCCAGCATGGCCCGCTCGAGGCCGGGCACAATGTTGTTGGCGCCGCATAGAAAGTGCATTGGCTCGCCGTCGCGGGAGCTTTCCTGTTCGGTACCGCTTTCGTCTTTCAAAACGTAATGGAAGCTGACTACTTTGTCTTTTTCAATGCTCATAGGGTCGATTTCGCTAGCGCAGCCTGATGCTGCTTTCATGGTAAAAGCCGGGCAATGTAGCCCAAGCTGCCAAATAAGTCACTTGCATTGTATTTTGGTGTCCACCGCTAACTTGTGGCATTGGCGAAACTGGCTTTGTTGAACTAAGCTTCTAGAGAACTAATCCGCATTCTGGAGCCTGACTACATGAACGAAAATCCAAATCCAAATTCCACTAACGAATCGGGTCCAGATATTGGCCAGAATCCACCGCCAGTGCCACCAGAACGGTCAGCAGGAGATGAGAATACCTGGGCCGCAGTGGTCCATCTGGCGTCATTTGCCGCTTATGTTTTACCTTTTCTCGGGGGTATTCTTGGGCCGCTGGTTGTCTGGATCATAAAGAAGGAAGAAAGCAGTTTTGTCGACGAGCACGGCAAAGCCTGTCTGAATTTTCAAATTTCGCTGTTTATCTATTACATTGTGGCTGCCATTCTGATGTTTGTTGTCATCGGTGTATTCATTGCCATCGGCCTGTGGTTGTTTAGCATAGTCATGACAATTATTGCGGCATTGAAGGCCAGCGAGGGTGAGCATTTTGAATATCCCATCACAATTCGCTTTATTAAGTAACATTAACAAATATGTAAACTGTGGTAGAATATGTGATGTGCGTACTGGCATTGATTCTAATGAGCGGCTAGTATACGCGACCACTTTTCTTGAGAAATTATAATCAAAATGAACGAGAATGTTTCCTTTGGCGCGCGCATCAGGCGCCTTCGAGAGTCACGCGGAGTTGGCCAGGCAGATTTGGCGCGTCGCGTAGGCGTTACGCCTTCCACCTTGAATCTCATCGAGAAAGGGCGCAACAAGATGGTTCGTGGCGATACCGCTGTTCGGCTAGCTCAAGCGCTGAATGTTCCAGTGGAGTGGCTGGTATTTGGCGATACCAGAGAGCCGATGAAGCCCGCGGTTGATGTTGAACGTTTAGCACGAGTCATTGCGGCCTGCGAAGAAGGTCAAAATTCAACTCAGTTGGATTTGAGCTCGCAGAACAAGGCGGCACTCATCGCTTCGGTATACGAATCGATGCAGGATCACAACGGTGAGTCGTTGCGTGAGACCATTGAAGGTATCTCAGATAAGCTAGTTGGCAACAAGAAGGCCGACGCTGCGTAAACGCTTTTGCGGCACCGGTGTTCGCCGGTGCCCGTCCTCTCTTGCCTGATCAAGGCATGATGGTCACTTCTGGATATAGCATCGCCAGTAGCATGCCCGCAAATACGGAAGCTCCCACCCAGTTGTTATTTAAGAACGCCCGGAAACATCGCTGTGGGTCCCGGTGCCGAATAAGCCACTGTTGGTAGACAAAAAGCAGTACGGCGACGGCCAAGGCAATCCAGTAGGGCGCTGATAACTCGGCCTGTCGGCCAACCAGATACCAGCAAAAAACGGTCATGGCCTGGATAATGCCGATCATCACCCGGTCCAAGTCGCCAAACAAAATTGCCGTGGATTTGACGCCAATTTCAATGTCATCTGGTCGATCAACCATGGCGTAAATGGTGTCATAGGCCGTGGCCCATAACACGGTGCTTACAAAGAGCAGCCAGGCCAAGGGTGGCACGGCACCAAACTCAGCTGCATAAGCCATGGGAATGGCCCAGCCAAAGGCGGCACCTAACACCACCTGAGGCAGGTATGTGTGACGCTTCATGAACGGATAGGCTATCGCAAGCAGTGCGCCGCCGAGAGATAGGGCAATGGTTAGCTGGTTCGTTGCGAGCACGAGCAAGAACGCGGCGGTCAGCAGAACCAAAAAGAAATTAATTGCTTGACGCGGCTTCAGCTCTCCCGTCGCCAATGGCCGGTCCTGGGTGCGGGCGACGGCACCATCTACGTTACGGTCTGCGTAATCGTTTATGACACAGCCTGCAGCGCGCATAAAGATAACGCCCAAAGTGAAAATCACTAAATTTTTCCAGCTTGGAAAGCCACCTGCAGCTAGCCACAAAGCCCACCAGGTAGGCCATAAAAGTAAGGCGATGCCGATTGGCTTATGGAACCGGGCCAAGCGCAGGTATGCACCTGATTTGCCGTCCCAAATACTCATTGATGCGCCTCCAGTGTAGTAATCAGTGTCTTCGAGAATGCCTCGTCTACTAATACCATGCCGGCATTGGTGCTGAATCGAGACCGTCTTACCCAGGGCAACATTGGCGGGCCGGGGCGCATCCAAACTTGCTCCCTGATTGCGCCACTTTGCTGAAATAGCCATTGCCCCAGCGGCCGCTGGCCAAGTCGACGCAGCGGCAATCCAGCCGCCGCCAGAGTCGCGACTGGCAAAATCGCATCCGCTCGCACCAGGTCATCGCTATTTTTTGTATCGACCAAAGTGACGGAACGACGATTAAAACAGGTGCGATTTGCGCAGTTCAAATGCTGCGCATCTGACAAACTCAAATATTGTAGTTGCTCATTGATGAGGTTCAATTTCACGGCGAAATTATGATTCTCAGACAACAGCTCGGTGAGGCTGCCCCAATGTCCCATGAGTCGAAGTAAAGCTTGCTGCCGATGCTGCTGTAAGCGCCACGTGGCGAATGGTTGCCAACCGTGGTGATGAATCTTGGAAAACCGCTGGGTCACAGAAATAAAGGAAAGCCCGCTTGAATGTGAGTTTAAGTCAGCAAATACGATTTTCGTTCTACCAACATTGCATAGCTAGACACTGAGTATCTCAAATGTGCCAATTTGCGGCTATACCTGCGCGTAGCTCAGGGCTTCTCCGACCCACCTTTCTACCAGTGCCTGTGCGGCTTGTGGATCATCTGCCAAAATTTGCTCTGCCGTGTCACTCACTGTAGCAAGTAAGCTGGCGTCACGCTGGAGGTTGGCGACTCTAAATTCGGCAGCCCCGGTCTGCCGCGTACCCAAAACCTCTCCCGGCCCGCGAATCTCCAGGTCCTCCCGCGCAATCTCGAATCCATCATTGCTTCTCCGCATGATGTCTAATCGTCGCTTTGCAGTCTCGCCCAGGGGCGGTTGATACATCAGTACACAGGCTGATTTTTTGCTGCCACGGCCGACGCGGCCACGCAGTTGATGCAGCTGCGACAGACCGAGGCGCTCCGCGTTTTCAACAATCATCACCGTTGCATTGGGCACATCAACACCCACTTCGATCACGGTCGTGGCGACCAGGAGCTGAGTTTCTCCGCCTTTGAAAGCCATCATGGCGGCTTCCTTATCCGGTGCCTTCAGGCGCCCGTGTACCAATCCAACCGACAAATCTGGTAGTTCTTCGGCTAGCTGCTCTGCAGTATCTGCCGCTGCCTGGGCCGCAATGGATTCGGATTCCTCTACCAGCGTGCAAACCCAGTAAACCTGCTGGCCGTCAGCGCAGGCTTTAGCCACTCGCTGGATGATCTCCGGTCGCCGCGCACTGCTCATTACCACAGTATGAATGGGTTGGCGCCCGGGCGGCAGCTCGTCCAGCGTTGAAACATCCAGGTCGGCGTATGCTGTCATCGCCAGCGTCCTCGGAATGGGGGTGGCAGTCATAATCAATTGGTGGGGGACAGTGCCATCCTCTGCCTTGTTCTTGAGCGCAAGCCTTTGGTGAACGCCGAATCGATGCTGTTCGTCCACGATAGCCAGGCCCAGCCGCTGGAAGACCACATTGTCTTGCATCAGGGCATGGGTGCCAACAATCAGATCTGCTCCCAGAGCTGCGCGTTCCATGGCGTCGCGACGGGCCTGGGCCTTAAGTTTGCCGGTCAAGAAGACAACGTCCATGTTTAGCGGTTTGAGCCAGGTGCTCAAGGTCCGGAAATGCTGTTCTGCCAAGATTTCTGTAGGCGCTGCAACGGCAGATTGGTAGCCCGCGGCAGCCGCTTGGACCACCGCGGCGGCGGCAACTACCGTTTTACCAGAGCCAACGTCGCCCTGCAGCAAGCGCATCATGGGTTCGGTTTTGGTCAGATCGGCGCCAATTTCTTGTATAACGCGGGCCTGCGCGGTAGTCAGTTTGAACGGCAACTGCTTTTTTAGCTTCTCACTAGCCGGCTCATTAGCGGGTAGCGCGGGAGAGATTTGGGAGCGCTTGTTGGCACGCAAAATTCGCAGGCAAAGTCGATGCGCCAGCAACTCTTCCAGGGCCAGTCGAACCTGTGCGGGATGGGTTCCCTGCAGCAGTCGCGTTTCATCTCGGCTCTTGGGATGATGCACCGCATCCAGGGCGTCCGCCAGGTTGAGTTCGCCCAGTTCATCCGGCAGCCAGGGACCTGCAATGTCGGGTTCATCCGCAGCCACTTGTGCCAGCGCCTGTGCAACGATGCGCCGGAGCACACTTTGCCCAAGGCCCTCTGTGGCTGGGTAAATGGGGTCAAGCGTCTCGGGCAGCGGCGGTGCGTCTGCAATGCGCACTAATTCAGGATGTGCCATTTCAATGCCAGAAAATCCAATCCTGGCCTCGCCAAACACTCGCAAAGTAGTGCCCGGTTCAAGCAGCTTTTTCTGGTTGGGAAAGAAGCGAAACAGGCGAACGGTCAAAATGCCGGTGTCGTCGCTGAGCTGCGCTGTTAGCATGCGCTGGCGTCGTATGACTACTTTCGCACTCAGGACAGTGGCTTCTACTTGTACATGGCTCCCATCCGTGATGCTGCGTATGGGTGTGATCTTTGTGCGATCTTCGTAGCGATATGGCAAATGAAATGCCAGATCACGGACTTGCTGCAAGCCCAGTTGCTTCAGCTTTGCGGCCATTTTTGGACCAACGCCCGCAAGCGTGGTTAGTGGTTGTGCAGACTTAGACAATGATCAGCGAGGTGTGAGCAAACAATCCGGCAATACAAACTCAGGGGCTGTAACAAACAGCATCCATTTCTACAGCGACGCCTTTAGGCAACCCTTTGACCTCCACCGCGGCGCGCGCAGGGTAGGGCTCATTGAAGTATTCCGCCATAATGGCATTTACCGTAGCGAAGCAGCCCAAGTCCGTAAGGAAAATGTTGAGCTTAACCATATCGTCCATGCTGCAGTCTGCCGCTTCGACAACTGCTTTGAGATTCTTAAATACTTGGTGGATTTGGGCGGATATGTCGCCGTCGACGATTTCCATGGATTCCGGAACCAGTGGAATCTGGCCTGAAAAGTAAACGGTGTCACCGGCGCGGACCGCCTGCGAGTAAGTGCCAATAGCTGCTGGCGCGTTGTTGGTGTGAACTGATTGTTTTGCCATGAAGGCTCCCCTTACTAAATATGATTGCAGTGCGCACTGACGGCATTTGAATCGGATCCCCAAACGCCACTGGTGGTTCAAGGGCTGTCGCCGTTTTTGCTATCCGATTCCTCGATGCACGCTGATGACTGGCGCAGAACGTCGCACCCTGCGCATTACTCTTGCCAAGTGCCGTCGATTTCTGACCGCTACTCGTATCAAAAGCGTGGAGGTGGCGCCGTCGCGTTCGATATTTTCAACGTGTTCAATGTTGGTGCCTGTTTCGGAGATGGCTGCGGCAACTGTGGCTAGAACGCCAGGTCGATTATGCACATCAATCCTGAGGTTTACGCTGAATAGCCCATCGTTGGCTGGATCCCAGGCAACGTTGATCATGCGGTCGGGGTTCTTCCGAAACTCCTTTATGTTCTTACACAGGTGTCTGTGCACTACCACGCCTTTGCCCGCGCTGAGATAACCGACAATCTCATCGTCAGGGATGGGGTGGCAGCAATTTCCGAAACTGACTATGTGGCCTTCAGACCCAGTGATCTTTAATGCCTCTTCTTGATGTGCAGCATCCCCGTCTTGCTTGGCGGACTCTGAATCATCTTCCAGCAGCTGTCGGGCAACCAGTTTGGGCATGCGGTTGCCAAATGCTATGTCGGCGAGGAGCTCCTCGAATCGACGCACTCTAATGCGTTTCAGGTAGTTGTCCAGCCGCGCTTCACCCAGATTGTCAAAGGACACACCCAGGGCCGCTAATGCTTTGTCCAGCATCAGATGTCCCACCTGCACCGCCTCTTCGTGGGCCAGATTCTTCAAGTAGTGGCGTATCGCGGTTCGCGCCTTGCTGGTTACCGCAAACTCAAGCCAGCTGGAGCGTGGTTCTGCGGATGGCGTGGTGATCACCTTAATAGTTTCACCGCTCTTTAAGCGATGGCGCAGCGGTGC
>CAZVYE010000030.1:0-24587 GCA_964630895.1 uncultured Gammaproteobacteria bacterium
TTTTGCGTTGCTCCAATGGCGCGTCGTCAAACACCGCTTTTGCTCGTTGCCACTGCGACCGTGTCTGCTGGTCAACAAACCGCGACTCAGGTCGCTCCATTAATGCGTCGAATGACAGCGGTCCCGCTCGAGTTACCATCAGTGCCTCTGTTGGCACGACCCAGGTCTTCGAATTTGCAACAAACTCCGCGAAACTGTCGATCTTGGAAGGGTCCACTTGATCTATCACATTGATCCCAAAGAAACCCGGTGTCGGCTCGGCGTCGTCGGGAAGCAGCGATTCTAAGAATCCATCGAGATGATCGATGCCGCTCATGCCTGCATTCATCGCGTGACGAGCTCCGTAGCTGGCATCAACGTGGCCTACATATTTTATTCCTAGCGCATTTGCGGTGGTAGCAATGGCGTCAAACTCTGCTTTAGTCAGCCCAGGATGAATTTTGAGATGATCGTAGCCTGCTGCGTGCGCCGAACGCACCATGGCTTCTGCGGCCTCTGGTGACGACACGCTATTGCCATTTAACGAAGGAGCGCTTGCGATAATGCGCGGACTATCAATGTCTCCTAACGCTGCGGATTCACGCAAAGCCAAATGCCCTGGTTCTCCGAGCATACTGCGCACCGTGGTAACGCCTTGGGAGAGGTATAAAAAGAGAACGTCCTCGAGGTACTGCTCGCGAGAAGTGGCTGGAATATGCGCGTGCATCTCTGCCAGGCCTGGGATTAGAAAAGCACCGTTGCCGTCGAGTCGGGTTGCGGTTTCGATGGTCGCTGGCGCAGCGCCGTCAATTCTGGTGATCTTGCCGCCTTCCACTACGACGTACTGGTCTTGCAGAATCGTTCCGGAGTCAATCTGAACTACGTTGACCTGTTCAAACACAATGGGATTGGCACCACTGGTTGCAGACCAAACTGCAAGAATCGCAGAGCAAATAAGTCGCATGAGGGAAGGTCCTGGTTTGACTGGTTCCAACCTTAGCAACTATTGCCGCCAGGGCATGGGTCGATGGTCATGCCCTGGCGGGAAGGAAACTCGGGAAATGACCTACTCGTCTTCGCTATGACGAGTAGGATTGCACGCTAAATATGCTAAGCAGCAGCCTGATCGGCTTCTTCGTAGCGCAGTTTGGCCAGCACGTCATCGCGATGGGTTTTTGCGGTACTAAGGTGGGCCAGCTTAACGTGACCAAAGCCGCGAATATCTTCGGGAATTGACGCAAGCTCTACACAGAGCGCATGGCTCTCGTGATTTAGCCGCTTCAGAATCTCCGCCACATCAGTTTCGTAGTCTGCAATGAGCTGCCGCTCCATTTTGCGTTCTTCGGTATAGCCGAAGATGTCCAGAGCAGTACCCCGCAATCCCTTCAGCTTTGCCAGCAGCTTGAAAGCGCCGTACATCCAGGGTCCGTATTCCTTCTTTCGCATTTCGCCAGTTTCCGGGTCTTGCTTGCTGAAGATGGGCGGGGCCAGGTTGTATTTAACTTTCACCTTACCTTCGAATGCGCTTTCGACTTTGCGCTTAAAGCCGGTGTCCGTATGCAGGCGCGCCACCTCATACTCATCCTTGTATGCGAGCAATTTGAAATAGTAGCGAGCCACGGCCTCTGCCAGACCGTTCAAACCTTCGGCCTGAGACTGTTCCGCAGCTTCGACCTTGCGCACCAGGTCTTCGTAACGTTGGGCGTAGGCGGCGTTCTGATAGTTGGTGAGAAACTCCTTACGCTTAGCGACAATGTCGTCCAGTGAATCGGCAAACGTTTGTTCGTTCCCAGCCGATCCCGCGGCGTTCTCCACTTGATCGGCATCAACCGCCGCCATCCGGCCCCAATTGAATGCCCGCTTGTTGGCCTCAATGGCGACACCATTTAGCTCGATTGCACGCATCAGTGCATCTTCGCTCACCGGTACCGTGCCCATTTGCCATGCATATCCGAGCATAAAGAGGTTGGTAGCGATGGAATCGCCCAGGATCGCGGTTGCCAGTCTAGTAGCATCCACAAACTGCACGTTTTCATTGCCTACTGCATCCGCAATGGCACTGTCGATATCCTGTTTTGGGAACACCAGATTTGGGCTGCGGGTAAAACCGCCCGGCATGGCTTCATTGGTATTCACAATGGCCCGGGTTTTGCCACTGCGCATTTTTGCCAACGCATCTTTGCCGCCAGCCACCACGTTATCGCACCCCAGCACCAGGTCGGCTGACCCTGCGGCAATACGCACGGCGTGGATATCTTCGGGGTTGGCTGCGATGCGAACATGCGACGTGACCGCGCCGCCTTTCTGCGCCAGCCCGGTCTGATCCAAGACGGTTACACCTTTGCTTTCCAGGTGTGCTGCCATACCCAACAGCGCGCCAATGGTGACAACGCCGGTTCCACCTACGCCGGTTATGAGTAAGTCGTATGGCTGGTCCAGATTTGGAATTGCCGGTGACGGGAGGGTTGAAAAATCGACGGTAGCGCCGCTGCCTTTGCTCTTCTTCAACTTGCCGCCATACACGGTCACAAAGCTGGGGCAGAAGCCTTTGACGCAAGAAAAGTCCTTGTTGCAGGATGACTGGTCAATTTGCCGCTTGCGTCCAAACTCAGTTTCTTTGGGCAGGATGGACAGACAGTTGGACTTCACACCACAGTCGCCGCAGCCTTCACAGACCAGATCATTGATAAACGTCCGCTTTTCTGGATCGGGCATGAGTCCCCGCTTACGACGCCGGCGCTTTTCCGCGGCGCAGGTTTGGTCGTAAATCAGAACGGTTACACCCTTTTCTTCGCGCAGCTCTTTCTGGATGGCGTCTAGCTCATCTCGATGCTCAAACCGAATGCCTGATGGAAATAGTTCTGGTTTGGACCATTTCTCTGGCTCGTCGGATACAACGATGATCTTTTGTATGCCTTCGGCGCGAACCTGATGGGCGATATCTGGCACAGTCAAGGTGCCATCCACCGGCTGCCCGCCGGTCATAGCTACTGCGTCGTTGTAGAGAATCTTGAATGTGATGTTCACATCGGCCGCAACACAAGCGCGAATAGCCAAGGCTCCCGAGTGGAAATACGTGCCGTCACCCAGGTTTACGAATACGTGATCAGTCTCGGTGAACGCTTGTTGGCCAATCCAGGGTACGCCTTCTCCACCCATTTGCGTGAATGTTTCCGTGCGGCGATCCATCCAAACTGTCATGTAGTGACAACCGATCCCTGCCATGGCCCGCGAGCCCTCGGGCACATTAGTTGACGTGTTGTGTGGGCAGCCCGAGCAGAAGTGGGGAGCGCGCGCAAAGTCTACGCGTGGTCGCTCAAGCTGCTGTTCCTTTTCGGCCAGGAATTTCAGTCGATCTTCAATGGCATCGGACGTAAAAAACTTGCGCAGTCTAGCTGCAATGACCCTGGCAATCATGGCCGGTGTCAGCTCGCCGGTTGATGGCAATACCCAGTTGCCATCTTCATCGTACTTACCGATGATGGATGGACGTTCGCCATGGTTCCAGTTATACAGCAGCTCTTTGATTTGCTTCTCAATGAATGATCGTTTTTCTTCCACCACGATCATGTCTTCAAGCCCCTGGGTGAATCGCGAGACGCCCTCAGGCTCCAGCGGCCAGGTCATGCCGATCTTGTAGACGCGGATGCCGATATCTTCAGCCATCTGCTTGTTGATGCCCAAATACTCCAGCGCCTGCAGCACATCCAGATAGGATTTTCCGGTGGTCGCAATACCCAGGCGAGCTTTGGGGCTGTCGATCATAATGCGGTCAATGGTATTGGCCCGCGCAAAGGCTCGCGCTGCATGCAACGCGTACTGGTGCATGCGCAGTTCTTGTTCCATCGGGGTGTCTGGCCAACGGATATTCAAGCCGCCCGGTGGTAGCGCGAAGTCTTCCGGCAGCGCGATCTCCAACTGGTGTGGATTGACCGAGACGGACGCCGAGGATTCGACTGTTTCTGCGATCGTCTTAAACCCTACCCAGCGGCCGGTGTAACGAGACATAGCCCATCCGAGCAAACCCATATCCAGAATGTCCTGTACGCCCGCCGGGTTCAGGATGGGCATCATTGCCGAAATAAATTCGTGTTCTGACTGGTGTGGCAGTGTGCTGGATCGGCAAGCATGATCGTCGCCGGCCAGAGCAAGTACACCGCCATGGGGAGAAGTGCCCGCTGCGTTGGCATGTTTAAGTACATCGCCACAGCGATCTACTCCTGGTCCTTTGCCGTACCACATGCCGAACACGCCATCGACCTTTGACTGGGGCCAAAGATTGACCTGTTGCGAGCCCCAAACCGCGGTAGCAGCCAGATCTTCGTTCAGTCCGGCAACAAACTCGATATTGTAATCGGCCAGGTGTTTCTTGGCCTTCCACAAATTGAGGTCAAGACCGCCCAGGGGAGAGCCCCGGTAGCCAGAGATAAATCCGCCGGTATTGACGCCCTGTGCCTGATCTCTCAGGTGTTGCATCATGGGTAAACGCACCAGCGCTTGTACGCCGGTTAGGTAAACGCGACCTTCGCTGCGGGTGTATTTGTCATCTAGGGTGTAACTGAGATCAATCTGGTCTGCTGGGACGGCCATATTTGCTGCTCGCTGCTGCTGCCCGTCCGCCGGACGAGCACCTCAAGAATTTTGGGTATTTGGCCGGCCGCACAGAATGTGCACCAGCCAGCCCGCCATTATAGCAAGATGCGCCCAATTGACGCGAGTCTAGGCGGGCCTAATCTAAAAATGCCCTGCGGGACGCGCTCGGAGCATTAGGTGGCACGTTGATGCGCCATCCCGTCGCGTTTGGATCACACTCTAACCAGAGGTGTCTGCGGCACTTGAAGCTGACGCGTCTTCCTGGCCCCAACGCCAGTAACCTTGCAGGTTCAAAGCGAGGAAGATGAGGTTGCCGGCAATCATGGCCCAGCTATCCGTTAACACCCCCATCACAACCCAAAGGATGTTCGACAGAACGAACACGAGAAATCCATTGCGAATTTTCTTGCCCAACATGTAAACGGCGAGCAGCGAGGTGGCCATAGCGGCCCAGTCCGTGGCGTAGTATTCCAAAAGAGGTTCCCAGCGACAAAACGTAGCATTCTGCCAGCTTATGGCACTATTTGACCATCGTGGCGAGCGTCAGATCATCCGACCTGAGGAATCGGTGCCACTCATTGCCAGTCGAGCATCAATCGGGGGTTCCTTAAAGCAGCATTCATCGGTAGCATCGACGACGAAGCAATAATTCGCGATCAGGGGCAATAATGACGCAAGCAAACAGTGCTGGTGCGCAGGTATCGGTGTGGAAATTTGGTGGCTCCAGTCTGGCCGATGGTGACCACTATCGCCATGTCGCACGGCTGATTACTGACTGGACCGGTGCACAGGCTGACCGAGCTAGTTTGCACGTTGTCGTATCTGCCCAAGATGGAGTAACAGATGCGCTGCAGGCCCTGATCAGCAGGGCAGCATCGGGGCGCGATTACCTAAGCCAGCTGCAATCCTTACTACAGCAGCAACAGGCCTTGCTGGGCGAGTTGAATATCGACCTAATTGGGCTCGATGAACATGCCAAGACTCTGGAGAGCTTGTGCCACACCATCGCGGTCACCCGATCAACTCAAGGGCCAACTTGTGACTATCTGTTGGGGATGGGAGAAGTCTGGTCTGCACGCATCTTAAGTGCGTTGATTCAGTCGCACGATGTTAGCGCTCAGGCGATCGATGCGCGAGATTGGCTCACCGTGATGTCTAGCCCCCTGGGCCCGGTTGTGGACTGGGAGGCCAGCGAAAAATTGCTCGACCAGTGCGTACAGTCAGACAGTATCAACGTAATCACCGGTTACGTGGCCCGACTGGCTAGCGGGCAGGCGACCAACCTTGGGCGTAATGGCAGTGACTATTCTGCTGCCATCCTTGCAAAGATTGCGCGTGCGCAAGAGCTGGTCATCTGGACCGATGTGGACGGTGTCATGAGCGCTGATCCACGGCTGGTCCCAGATGCGCTCATTTTGGAGTCGCTCTCTTTTGATGAGGCGGCCGAACTAGCCTATTTTGGTGCCCAGGTGTTGCATCCCAAAACGTTTGCGCCAGCGGTAGCGGCGAACATTCCGATTCGCATTCGTAATACCAATAACCCAGAACACCCAGGTTCAGTTATTTGTGGCGAATTACCAGAGTCTGGCACAGTCCGGGGCGTATCGGTCATTCGTCGCCAGGCACTAATTAACGTAGAGGGCGCCGGCATGATTGGCGTGCCGGGGATCGCTCAGCGGGTCTTTGATGCCTTGCGCCAGGCAAATATCTCGGTATCAGTCATTTCCCAGGCGAGTTCCGAGCACTCCATTTGTTTGGTAGTGCCACAGCCAGAAGCCGAGTCTGCTCAGCACGTGCTGCAAAGCGCATTTGCCGCAGAATTGCATGCTGGTCAGATTCAGTCTATTAGCGTTCAAACGGAATGCAGTGTGCTGGCGGTTGTTGGCGACGGGATGTCCGGCCAGGTAGGTGTGGCGGCAAAGCTGTTTTCGGCTTTGGCCAGAGCCGGCGTTAATATCCGGGCGATCGCACAGGGTTCGTCACAGAGAAACATATCAGTTGTTATTGGAGACGCGTTCGCCAATATGGCAGTGCGCGCCGTGCATTCTGCTTTCTATCTGTCACCCCAAACCCTTTCTTTGGGCTTGTTGGGGGTAGGTCATGTAGGCAGCGCATTGCTGGAACAATTGACCAGTCAGGTACAGCAGCTGGCGGATCAGTCTGGATTGGATATTCGGCTGCGCGCCTTGGCTGATTCCCGGCGGATGTTGCTGGACGATCATGGCATGAACTTGGACCAGGCGACCAAAATGCTCGAGGAAAGCGAGACGTCCACCGATTTAGCACAGCTGGCTGGGCACCTGGACTGCGACCGGATTCCTCATACCGTGATTATTGACTGTAGCGCTAGCGATGACCTGGCCGCCATGCATGCCGATTGGCTGGGGCAGGGTATCCACGTCATTACGCCGAATAAAAAAGCTGGGGCCGGACCGCTCGCGGGCTATCAGGCGTTGCGTAAGGCACAGCGCCGCGGCGGGCTATATTTTTACGAAACCACGGTGGGCGCCGGACTGCCTGTTATTCAAACGCTCAAAGATCTACGGGATACTGGCGACGATATCCACGCCATCGAAGGCATGTTCTCTGGAACGCTGGCGTATCTCTTCAATGGATTTGACGGTACCGAACCGTTTTCTGCTCGAGTGCGGGATGCCTGGCAGAACGGCTACACCGAGCCAGACCCACGGGATGACCTTAGCGGCATGGACGTTGCCCGCAAACTGGTGATCCTGGCGCGGGAAATGGGGCTGGACCTGAGCGTTGAAGACGTCCAGATCGAATCGCTTGTTCCTAGTGGTCTCGACGCCGGTAGCCCAGAGTCTTTTGTGGACCGCCTGGTAGATTTCGACGACGCCATGCAGGAGCGCTTTGAGCGAGTCCGATCTGACAATAAAGTCTTACGCTATGTCGGTCGGGTAGATGCAGCTGGAAATGCGCAGGTCGGATTGGCTGAGCTGGATATCCAGCACGCTTTTGCCAATGCGCGCCTAACGGATAATGTCATTCAATTTCAGTCGGCGCGCTACGCTGACAATCCGCTGGTAATCCAAGGTCCTGGAGCGGGACCGGAAGTTACCGCGGCGGGTGTTTTTGCTGATTTACTCAGGCTGGCCGGTGTCTTAGGAGCGCGATTGCTGTGACGACGAAAACGTGTATTCCATTTCATAGTACCCGGGGGAACGTAGAGCCGGTCAATCTGGAAACCGCCCTGGCGCGAGGTCTGGCGATGGACGGCGGCTTGTATGTGCCTGAGCGATTTCCCCGCCTGACCGCGGAAGATTTCTCCTGGCCCCGGTCATTGCCGGAAACAGCTCAGACTCTGCTGGCTCCCTTCTTTGCTTGCTCTTCTCTTGAGGCTCAGCTCGATCAGATCTGCGAAGAGGCGTTTAACTTCCCGGTGCCCTTGCGACAGCCGGAGCATGCCACTTGGCAGGTGTTGGAGTTGTTTCACGGGCCTACCGCCGCGTTCAAAGACGTGGGAGCGCGGTTTCTGGCACAGTGTCTGGATCGCCTGCAAGCGGATAAGCTGGTGCTGGTGGCGACCTCCGGGGACACAGGCGGAGCGGTTGCGGCAGCGATGGACGAGTGTAAGTCCCTGCAGGTTGCGATCGCGTATCCAAAAGGCATGGTTTCGGCACGTCAGGAGCACCAGTTGACCTGCTGGTCCGACAGCGTGCACGCCTGCCGCATCGACGCAGACTTTGATACCTGCCAATCATTCGTGAAGCGCGCGTTTGCAGACGCAGAGTTGTCGACCTTGCCGCTGACGTCTGCGAATTCCATTAGTATCGGTCGCTTGCTGCCACAGATGGTGTATTACGCGCATGCGAGTCTGGATGTCTTTCATAGCACCGGCAAGCTGGCGCGGTTTGTAATCCCAACCGGCAATCTTGGTAACGCGCTAGCGGCGGTTTGGGCGCGGCGTATTGGACTGCCTATTGGTGAGATTGTATTGGCTACCAATGCCAATCGAACCATTTCCCGTTATTGGATGCTCGGTTTGTGGTCGCCAGAGGCTACGGTTGCAACGCTTGCTAACGCAATGGATGTTAGCGACCCCAGCAACATGGAACGGCTGAAACATTTGTTTCCAGATCCCAGCGATACGGTGCATGGAATTCAGGCTGCCTCAGCCTCAGATAGACAAATTGCGGATACCATCGTGGCTACGCACCAGCGCCACTACATGGCCATATGCCCGCACACTGCAACGGCAGTGCATGCGCTGAGCGTTGTACGTCCGAGTGATGGGCAAGATGTAATTGTTGCGACCGCCCATCCGGCAAAGTTTGAATCCATAGTGGAGCCTTTGATCGGCCGTACTATCAAGATGCCAGATGCTTTGGCCGAATTGATGGAGCGACCGACTTCGGTGCAGGATTTACCGGCAGACTACTCGGCGTTTTCCCGCGCGCTCCTGGACATACACCCGACTAAGACTTAAAAGCGGCCTTTATCGCCGGTGTATTGATTTTGTAGGCAAGCCAGGCGAGTACACCTGCAGAAGCGAGATTGGTAAGAATAGACGACCCGAGATAGCCCCAGCGAAACGCCTGCCTGGTGGACTCACTAAATGGAGCGCCGCCTACAATTAGGGGCATCATTTGATCTACCAGCCATGGTGACATAATGAGACCAATAACGTGGCCAATGACACCCAAAATCAGCAGGATTAGCGTGCTCCAGCGCGCCCAAGGTGCAATTTTTACCAAGCCAAACCCGGTGACTAGCAGAATCATACAAACCGCACTGGCGCTCAGAAGTATGGGCTGTAACCAGTCGATCATGTCAACAAAGAATGCGGGCAGTTCATCGGACGCGACCATTTCCTGGAAAAGCTCTTGCAAGTCAATCTGACTGGCAATATAGGACCAGAGAGCCGATTGCAGGCCCGCTATCAGCAATCCCAGGGCGGCCACAGCGACGGTAAACCACCCAAGCCCCTTTACAAATTTCTTGTCTCGTTCTAGCTGATCCACATCCCCATCCTGGCAGCCAAATTTGCTAGTTTACTGTATTCCGTAGCTTTCTAGCAGAGGCGTTACGCTGGGGGCACGGCCACGGAATGCCTGGAACGACTCCATGGCATCTCTGGATCCGCCCACAGCCAGAACTTCAGCGCGAAAGGCTTCGCCAGTTTGTCGATTAAAGATGCCGTCTTCCAAAAACCGAGCGTACGCATCGGCGGAGAGCTGTTCGGCCCAAAGATAACTGTAATAGCCAGCAGCGTAACCACCAGCAAACAAGTGGCCAAAACCGTTGATAAAGCGATTTTCAGCCGGCGTTTTAATCGCAGCGACTCTGTCTTTGACAGTTTCCTGCATTGCCAGGACGCCCACATAGTCGTCTGGGGTGTCGGTGTGCAGCGCCATATCTGTGAGCGCAAACTCTAGCTGTCGTACCAGAAACAATCCAGAGTGAAAGTGGCGGGCAGCGCGCAAGCGATCTACCAAGTCATCTGGAATGACAGCATTGGTTTGGTGATGGCGCGCAAATCGACTTAGAGCGTCATTCTCCCAGCACCAATTCTCCAAAAACTGACTTGGAAGCTCCACCGCATCCCATTCCACTCCCGAAATGCCACCCACGGCCGGATGTGTCACCTCGGTCAGCATATGGTGCAAGCTGTGTCCAAACTCATGAAACAGGGTGGTCAGCTCGTTGTGATTGAGCAGGCTTGGGCTTTGTTCAGAAGGCGCTGCAAAGTTGCAGTTCAGAAACGCAACAGGCTTTTGCGACACGTAGCGGCTGCGACAATCTGCCATCCACGCCCCGCCTCGTTTGCCCTTGCGCGCAAACAGGTCTACGTAAAAGCTGGCAATGACTTCATCCTGGTCGTTACTGACGGCAAAATACCTTACCGAGGGGTGCCAGGTCTCCACAGACGTGTCTTCCTGGAAACGAATGCCAAACAGCTCGGTAACCACATCCATCATGCCAGCGAGCGAGCGCCCGGCTTCAAAATAAGGCCGCACTTCTTCGTCTGAGATGTCGAACTGTTCCTGACGCAGCTTCTCGGCGTAATACGCAATATCCCACGGGGCCAATTGTTCCGGTCCGCCGTTTCGACGCGCGAACTCGGTGAGCTCGGCAACTTCCTCAAGTGCCCTCGGATGCGCTCGTCCTGCTAGATCATTCAGAAAATCCAGCACTTGCTGCGGTGATTGGGCCATCTTGGTTTCGAGAGAATAGTCGGCATACGACGCAAATCCGAGCAGGCTGGCGAGGGACTCTCGCACCTTGAGAATCTTTAGTACCAGGTCAGAGTTGTCCCATTGGCCGGCGTTGGGTCCCTGATCTGAAGCGCGTGTGGTATACGCTCGATATAGTGTTTCGCGCAGGCCTCTGTCGTCGGCGTAGGTCAGAATCGCTTGGTAGCTGGGCATCTCCAAATTGACGACAAAGCCCTGAAGGTCCATGTCTGCAGCTCGTTGCCGAGCTTGTTCCAGCGCAGAGTCTGGAAGGCCAGATAATCCATCGGCGTCGTCAAAGTGCAGCGACCAGGCGTCCGTCGCGTCCTGCAGGTTCTGCTGGAATTGGGTTGAAAGCTGGCTGAGCTCCCGAACCAATTCGCGATACTGAGCGCGCTTTTCATCGTCCAGATCGATTCCAGCCAAACGAAAGTCTCGCAGCGAATTTTCTACGATGCGTTGCTGTGCGGCAGACAGGCTCTTGAAGTCTGCGCTGTTGGCGATGGTCTGCATGGCTTCAAAGCGCGGCTTACTTTGGTCCAGCTCAGTATGAAAGATAGTGAGTTTCTCAATAGCTTGCGCATACACTTCGCGCCACTCTGGGCTGTCTGCCACGCTGTGCAGATGAGAGACTGGTGAAAATGCATGATCCAGGTGCACCGCCTGCGCTTCTTCTACGGCACAAAAATTGTCCCACGTTGCAGACGCAGGATCAGCCAATACATCCTGGGTGGCGTCCAGCCAGGTTTGCATATGATGGTCCAGAGCTGGAATTACGTGCTCGGGTTGGATGGCAGAGAACCTCGGGAGGGTTGCGGGCGTTATCAGTGGATTGTCAGACATGTTCCAATAAGCTATTAATGCGATTAACAACACATAGGGACGAAGGACCGCAAATTCCATGATGCACATAAGACCGTTTGCCGGGATAACCCCCGTGACAGGTGACCGTTGTTATATTGATCCGCAGGCAACCGTCATTGGAGACGTGACGTTAGGGGATGATGTTTCGTTTTGGCCAGGGGCAGTAGCCAGAGGCGACGTGAATCGCATTGTTATAGGGGCTAGTACCAATGTGCAGGACGGCAGCGTGCTGCACGTGACCCATGATGGGCGCTACACGCCTGGCGGTCGGGCGCTGGAGATAGGTGTTGGTGTTACTGTGGGTCACAAAGTGGTACTGCACGCCTGTACTGTCGGGGATTATTGCCTGATTGGGATGGGGGCAGTAATCATGGACGACGTTGTGATCGGCAACGAGGCATTGATAGCGGCGGGATCGTTGGTGACGCCCGGCAAAGTCATACCTGAGCGAACATTGTGGGCTGGTTCGCCTGCGCGACAAATTCGAGAGCTGGACGACGAAGCAGTAGAGAAATTGCACTATTCCGCCGATCAATACGTGATCCTTAAAGATCGCTACTTGAGTGAGGCCGATTCTGGCTAACGAGGATTGAAAGCCCAGTTATACTGCTGCCCTATTCAGCACAATTGATACAAAGGCTGGCTGACGGGTTGGCCTGTAAGCGGCCTTTTGCAATTGGCTCATCACATTCCAGGCAATATCCGTAGTCGTCCGACTGAATTCTGGCGAGTGCGGCCGCAACGCATGCTAACTGTCGTTTCGCGCGTGCGCTTTCCGCTTTCGCCATTGCTTGCTGTTGCATGGCGTCCATGCGCGACAAACGCCCTACCTTTTGCTGGTCCAGCGCCACGGTTTCGGAGGAGGCCGTGGCCAGTTCTAGCTGTTCACGCAAGGCTCTCTGTTCGGCCAATAGTTCAGTCTGCATGGCCGAAATAAAACGCTTGTTGAAGCCTTCACTGGATGCCATCGCTGGTGAAGAAAGCGACTTTCTCTGCGATGTATGAAATCGTCACGTGGCGGTCTTCGTCGCCCCAAACGCATTTACGCAGTCCCATGGTGTCTTCGCACTCAGTTGGGCGACCGAATATTTGCTCAGTCTGTGCGTAGTCCATGCCCACTTCAAGCTGTTGGTAGTTGTCCATGGTCAACTGGTCTTCGCAACCAGTTAACAAACTGATCGCACAAAAAGCCAAGCAGGCTGTTCGCAAGTTGCGCATTGTAATGATCCTGAATTTGGTTCTCATTATTGTAACTCCCCACAGCCTGACTGGTATGTGAATAGTTTAGCGATTCAATGCTTTATGTGCGATATCTGTGCGCCAATAGGCATTGTCGAAGTGGATTTTACTCACCGCGTCGTAAACCTTCGCATGGGCATCGGGAAGGTCATCGCCCATGACGCATACGCATAACACCCGACCACCCGCGGTAACAATATCTTCCCCGTCCATAGTGGTGCCTGCGTGGAACACTTTGACATCTTCATCCACGGCGTCCAGGCCGCTGATGACATCCCCTTTGGCGTAGGACTCTGGGTAGCCTCCTGCCGCCATGACGACGCCGATGCACGGCTTATTCTCCCAGGTGGCCTGGCCGCGATTGAGCTGGCCATCAACAGCCAGGTCGCAAAGCGCAACGATGTCAGACTGCAGACGCATCAGAATCGGTTGAGTCTCCGGGTCGCCGAATCGCACGTTGTATTCCAGCACTCTGGGGCCGCGGTTGGTGATCATCAAACCCGCGTACAAAAACCCAGTAAACGGATTGCCGTCCTCCTGCATGCCGCGAATCGTCGGCATAATCACTTGCGCCATGATGTCCTTGGACACTTTTTCCGTGACCACCGGAGCTGGCGAATACGCACCCATGCCACCCGTGTTGGCACCAGTATCGCCATCGCCAACGGCTTTGTGATCTTGGGATGTGGCGAAGGCCATCGCTCGTTTGCCATCGGCGATGACAATAAAGCTGGCTTCCTCGCCTTCTAAAAATTCTTCTATGACGACGCGACTGCCGGCATCTCCGAAGCGATTCTGTTCCAGCATGTCGGTTACAGCAGCCTGGGCTTCGGACTCATCCTGAGCGATGATGACGCCTTTGCCTGCCGCCAGACCATCGGCCTTTACCACCAATGGAAACGATTGTTCAGCGATGTATTCGAACGCCTCGTCGCGATCGGTAAATACACCATAGCCAGCCGTGGGAATGTTATGCCGCTCCATAAATTCCTTGGCAAACGCTTTCGAGCCTTCCAGCTGAGCCGCTGCCGCACTGGGTCCAAAGCAGCGCATTTCCTCGCCTTCGAAGTAGTCGACAATGCCGTCTACCAGGGGTGCCTCTGGCCCGACAATAGTCAAGCCGACATATTGTTCCCGGGCGAACGCAACCAACGCTTCAAAGTCAGAGATATCCAACGCTACGTTTTCTACGTTCTTCTCTAAAGCCGTTCCTGCATTTCCCGGAACGACAAAGACTTTTTCCACCCGAGGGGATTGGGCAGCCTTCCAGGCCAGCGCATGTTCACGTCCACCGCTGCCAATAATCATTACGTTCATGTCAAATCCTTTAAAGCTTAAACCGGCTTAGTGATTGAAGTGCCGAACGCCAGTGAACACCATTGCCATACCATGTTCGTTGGCTGCGTCGATGACTTCCTGGTCGCGCATAGATCCACCAGGTTGGATTATGGCGCGGATACCGGCATCTGCAGCTGCATCCACGCCATCTCGAAATGGCAAGAAGGCGTCAGATGCCATTACCGCACCTTGTGTGCTCAAACCCGCGTCAGCGGCCTTCATGCCCGCGATTTTTGCGCTGATTACACGAGACATCTGTCCGGCGCCTACGCCAATGGTTTGACCATGAGCTGCATATACTATGGCATTGGATTTCACTTGCTTTGCCAGACGCCAGGCAAATAACAGGTCTGTCCACAATGAATCATCCACCTGCGCCTGGCTAACTATCTTGCAGTCTGCCTGGTTGATTGCGCGTAAATCCTGGCTCTGAACCAACAACCCGCCAGAAATGCGCTGCAGCTTAAGATTCTGGTCTTCGGCATATTTGCTGCCAGTTGAGAGTACGCGTACGTTTGGTTTGGCTGTAAACGCGTCCAACGCCTCGGGCGAGAGTTCGGTGGCTATCACCACTTCCACAAATTGACGGTCAAGAATGGATTGGGCCGTCGGCCCGTCAAGCTTGCGGTTGAAGGCAATAATGCCGCCAAAGGCAGATGTGGGGTCGGTTGCGAATGCTTTGTCATAAGCAGTCGAGATATCTTCGGAAACCGCTGCGCCACAAGGATTGCCATGCTTGACGATGACACAGGCAGCTGTTTGCCCCAGTGCCCTGACGCATGCCAGCGCCGCATCCGCGTCAGCAAGATTATTGTAGGAAAGCGGTTTGCCTTGATGCAGAGTTGCGTCTACCAGGCTGCCCTCTACGGAGCTGCCCTGACGATAAACTGCGGCGGTTTGATGCGGGTTCTCGCCATAACGAAGGCTCTGCGACTTACTGCCACTTAAGAGCAAAGTTTCGGGCAGCGAATCATCCTGGTCGCCATCTTGATCCAATAGATAATTGGCAATCGCTGTATCGTATGCTGCGGTGTGAGAAAAAGCCTTGCGGGCCAGCGCAAGCCTTTGATCTAAACCAAGGCTGCCTGAGGCCAGGGCTTCTGCCACAGAATCATAATCGTTGGGATCTACAACAATGCTTACGCTGGCATGATTCTTAGCCGCGGCCCGGACCATGGCCGGTCCACCAATATCAATGTTCTCGATGGCATCTTCCAGAGTACAGTCTGGCTTGGCGACGGTTTGCTGGAATGGATAGAGATTGACCGCTACTACGTCAATATGCCCAATCTCGTGTTCAGTCATGACGGCTTCGTCCGTGCCACGTCGGCCCAAAATGCCGCCGTGGATTTTAGGATGCAGTGTTTTTACTCGGCCTCCCATGATCTCGGGGAATTCGGTAACTGCGCTGACATCCGTAACGGCAATGTCTGCTGCTCGCAGTGCTTTCGCTGTGCCGCCGGTGGATAGAATTTCGAAACCCATTTGAACAAGTCGTCTGGCGAAATCTTCGATGTTGCGTTTGTCTGAGACGCTCAAGAGGGCACGGCGACCCTGGTAACTACTGGTGGTCATGTATTGTTATTGGCAGGTGTTAATGGAAGCCCCAAATTATACCGCAGGTTGTGCAAGATAACCTGCCGGACATGGGAGAAGTGCGATTCTGCCGACACTAATTATTTGTATTGCCCGTGCTGCGACGGACGGCCATTATGAATTGGTGTAATCGACTTTAATTTTTCTTTGAAGCGAGTATGATTATCGCCCCGCGCGAAAAACGGCACGGTAGTGGAGCCGCTAGATTTTGCTGCTGCTAAGACAATAATAAATTGCAGCAATTCTGGCGAGTTAGGGATAACAATAAAATTATTAACTGGGAATCCAGGGGAACTTGATGAGTCAGGTGGGGACAGGGAGTCTGCAAGAAGTCGTGAGCGTACACAAACTGCCCAAAGTAAACCAAGGCCAAGCTTTACATGAGTGCGTGCGCGGAGCCGTACGGCAATATTTGTCGGACCGCGGAGATCATTTGCCAGATGACATGTATCGCTTTGTATTGGCGGAAGTTGAACGGCCGCTAATTGAGGAAGTCCTTTCCTGGACTGGTGGCAATCAGGTCAAGACGGCCCAGATTTTGGGCATTAATCGCGGCACGCTGCGCAAGAAACTCAAACTCTACGGTATAAGCTGCGACTAGCTACGGGCGCGCTTGGTCCAGCAAGTTCGGGTCACGAAACGTAAATTCAAACGCCACTGATTGATCGCCGGGATCAACCACTTCAAACACTAGCGGAACCAGCGTTTCCGGCTCCATTCCCGCTAACAGTTGCGTTTCATCTTCTAGATATTCAGCGGGTGCAAAGCGCCTGGCTGCCGTAATATCGCCATCCAGATTGGACAAAGTAATGTCTACCAGTGGAAACGGGGTAGGCTGTTTTGCCGTATTTTGCATGGTCGCGCTAATCATCAGCGCGCCGGCCACGCTTGGGTGGGGCCGGATGTTGCGATCTACCAGTCGGATAACGCTTAAATCCATCGACTCCTGGTCGGTGCACTGCAGTTGTTGGCAAGCCTTCTCTGCCCACGGTCCGAATGTCGGGTGAGCCAGCAGGTATTCTCGCTCATACCAGGCCCACTGAGCCACCAGGGCAATCGCCATGCCGAAGGTGCCCAGCGCCCAGGGCCATCGCCTACGGGGCTGATACTGGGCAATCGGAGGCGGAATATTAGGGTCGGTAGGCGCTTCCACATCCCCTAAAATACTGAAATCAATGGCTGCCTCTTCGTTGCCGAGAAACAGGTCATCCTCTGGGTCCGGACAAGAATCGTCGCGTAAAGTGGGTGGCCGTTCGCTGCGGAAAACCGGCGGAAATTTGCCGCTCGCGTTCAGTGCATCGGTCAGTGCATCGGTTGCCACAAACACCGCACCACAGCGTCCACAGCGCACCTTGCCGCTTGCAGCGCAGATATTCTTTGCATTGATGGGTAAAACGGCCTCACAGGCGCTGCATTTGGTATACATCAGATTGATCTGGTGTTCACTGATTTCGAATCGCAGTCAATAATACCCAATCGCCTTGTTGAGTGCGTGTAAAATCACGAAAACCCTGTGCGTAAACGGCCTCTACGGCATCGGCCTGATCAGCCAGAATACCCGACATAGCCAGCCGTGCTCCGGGTTTGCAGCAATGTGAAATTTCGGGATACAACTGGATCAGCGTGTTGGCCAGAATATTCGCAATCACTATGTCGAACTGCTGGCCTTCTGCGTTGGAAGTAGCGAAAACCTGATCTGCCACGCCATTAACACGCGCATTTTCCAGAGTGGCGGTGATGGCCTGGGGATCATTGTCTACACCGGTTGCTTCACGGCATCCTAATTTAACCGCAGCAATAGCCAAGATTCCCGAGCCGCAGCCAAAATCGAGAACGCGAGTTTCGGTAAGCTGCTCCTGCGCGGCCAGCCAATCCAGACACATTGCAGTGGTTTCATGGCTGCCGGTGCCAAACGCCATGCCGGGATCCAGTCGAATCACAGCACCCTGTGCAGGTTCGGTCGCATCACTTGGAATGATCCAGAGACGATCACCATAGCACTGCGGCTGCCAACCCTGTCTCCAGGTTTGAGTCCAGTCTTGATCAGCCAGTTCAGCAATGCTCCAGTTCGCATGCCCAAGCTGAGTCTGCACCCGCTGGTTAAGGTGCTGGGCACCAATCGCGCCATCGAACAGACCGGTTACCGTTACCTGGTCCCAGAGGGGCAGTTCGCCCACCCCGGGTTCAAGAATGGGCTGATCCGCCGCATCGCTGTGAGTTACGCTGAGTGCGCCCAGGGCTTCGAGCTCTGCCTCTATGTCTTCTACCAGTGACTTGTCAACGGTCAGCTTGAGCTCTAGCCACTTGGACATGCTCGAGAGCCTATTTGCTATCGCGCGTTTCGGAAAGCCGTTTCTCTAGATAGTGGATATTGGTTCCACCGTCCTGAAAGCCTTTGTCGGCCATGATGCGCTGCAGCAGCGGTATATTGGTTTTGATGCCGTCTACCAGTGTTTCTGCCAGAGCAACCTGCATGCGGGCAATTGCCGTGCGACGATCTTGCGCGTAGGCAATGAGCTTGCCCACCATCGAATCATAGTTTGGCGGTATCTTGTAACCATCATACAAATGACTGTCTACGCGAATGCCCGGTCCCCCTGGCGGATGGTAGCGCGTCACCGTACCAGGAGAAGGCATAAAATTATTTGGGTCTTCTGCATTTATACGGCATTCGATGGCATGACCGCGCCAGCCAATCTGGTCTTGGGTAAACGCCAGTTCTTCTCCTTGCGCCACCAATATTTGCTGACGCACCAGATCAATACCGGTAATACGCTCGGTAACCGGATGCTCCACCTGGATACGGGTGTTCATCTCGATGAAATAAAATTCACCGCTGTCGTACAAAAACTCGAATGTTCCAGCGCCCCGGTAGCCAATGCGCTTGCACGCATCAATGCAGGCCTGGCCGATTTCCATACGCTGTTCCATGGTAATTCCATGCGCAGGCGCTTCTTCTACTACTTTTTGGTGACGTCGCTGCATGGAGCAGTCGCGCTCGCCCAGATGAATGGCATTGCCATGGGTGTCTGCAAGCACCTGGATTTCAATGTGGCGCGGATTCTCCAAAAACTTTTCCATGTACACCACATCGTTATTGAATGCGGCTTTGGCTTCGTTGCGGGTCATGGCAATGGCATTGTGCAGCGAGCCTTCGGTGTGCACGACGCGCATACCGCGGCCGCCGCCACCGCCAGCAGCTTTAATAATGATGGGGAACCCGATCTGGCGCGCGATGCGGATATTCTCCTCGCGATCATTGCCGATGGGTCCGCCTGACCCAGGCACGCAAGGCACACCCGCTTCCTTCATGGCTTTGATCGCGGCTACTTTATCGCCCATCAACCGAATCGTGTCCGGCTTGGGTCCGATAAAGATAAATCCGCTTTGCTCAGCGCGTTCTGCAAAATCGGCATTCTCTGCCAGGAACCCATAACCCGGATGAATTGCACTGGCGTCGGTGACTTCAGCGGCCGCAATGATTGCGGGAATGTTCAGATAGCTTTCATTCGCTGGCGGTGGACCAATACACACCGATTCATCGGCCATACCGACATGTTTCAAATTACGGTCTACGGTGGAATGGATTGCCACAGTCTTTATGCCCAAAGCATGACATGCACGCAGAATTCGTAGCGCGATCTCGCCTCGATTGGCGATCACAATTTTATCAATCATGGCCACGCCCTAACGTACTATAAACAGCGGCTGATCAAACTCGACGGGCTGGCCGTTTTCTGCAAGCACAGAAACAATAGTGCCGTTCACCTCAGACTCGATTTGATTGAACATTTTCATCGCCTCGATAATGCAGACCGTGTCGCCAGCCTTTATCGATTGACCTTGACGAACAAATGGATCGGCATCTGGGTTAGGAGAGGCGTAAAACGTGCCAACCATAGGTGCACGTATTACCGTGCCCTCAGGAACATCCTCTTCCTTTTTCTCACTGGTAGTATTTTCGGTTGCTGCCGGCGCTGGGGTAGCTGCTGCAGGTGCCGGAGCGGCAGGCATCGGGGCATATTGAACCGGAGCGGGCTGCTCTGAATAGCGGCTTAATCGAACCGACTCCCCTTCTTCGTGTACTTCCAGTTCCGCAAGTCCTGATTCTTCCAGGATCTCCACCAGTTTTTTAATTTTTCGTAAATCCATGCTTGTAATCCGCTGCTAGTCTTGTTCGGAGGTGATCGCCTGTAGCGCTAGACGATAACCGCCTGCGCCGAAACCGCTGATCACCCCTTGGGCTATGTCAGAAAAATAGCTGTGGCGGCGAAACGACTCGCGCGCCGCTACATTCGAAAGATGTACTTCGATAAACTTTGCGTCGGTGGCCAGCAGGGCATCCCTAAGCGCCACGCTGGTATGGGTAAAGCCGCCAGGATTAAAAATAATCCAATCGTGATTGTGCTGTTGGATGGCATCAATCAACTCGTGCTCAGCATTACTCTGCATATGTTCGAGCTTCCACCCTTGCTGGCTTGCTTGCTGCTCTAAACTGGCAACAATCTGCTCCAGGCTGGCACCACCATATATATCTGGCTCGCGCTGTCCGAGCAGATTTAAATTGGGTCCATTGAGTAGTAATACTGACGACACGCGCATTCCCTCACCAAGATGCGAGAGTTTGCCCCGCCCTAACGCGAATGTCTAGCTTTTACGTCATTTTTGCTGCAGTAGACGGCAAGATCGCCGCCAATCACAGATATTTTCAAACGGTCGTTCGTATTAGTTGGCTGAATTCTGGCCCTGTATCCAATCCTCTATCGCAGCCCGGAGGATAGGCAGTGGCACCGAGCCTTGGGCTAAAATTGCGTCGTGGAATGCGCGTATATCGAATTGTTCACCAAGCGCGGTTTCGGCTTCTGCGCGTAGCTCGCGGATGGTGATCTCACCAAGTTTGTAAGAAAGCGCTTGAGCCGGCCAGGATATATATCGGTCAATCTCGGTGTTCACTTCGTGTAGCGACAGTGCGGTGTGGTTGGCAAGATAATCCACGGCTTTTTCGCGACTCCAGCCCATGGCATGTATGCCGGTGTCGATGACCAGGCGACATGCTCGCCACATGGCATAAGTCAGTCGACCGAATTCCTCATAGGGTGTCTCATAGATGCCCACCTCTACTCCAAGAAATTCTGAATACAACGCCCAGCCTTCGCCGTAGGCAGAAATATAGTCTGTGCGTCGGTAATCTGGTTGGTCTCCTTGCTCTTGCGCTAAAGCATTTTGGAGGTGGTGACCTGGTACGGCTTCGTGCAACGTTAAAGCGGGCAAGGCATACATGGGACGACTGTCCAGTTTGGATGTATTGACCCAATAAAGCCCGGGACGAGTGCTGTCTATCGGTGCGGAAATATAGCGGCCAGCGGTAAATGTCTCGGCAATGGATGCCGGCACCGGTTCTACGCCGTAGGGCTGCCGGGGCAGGACAGAGAATAGTTGCGGCAATGCGCCATCCATGCGCTTGGAGATTCTGCTGGCATAGCGGAGCAGTTCTTCCTCGGTTTTTGCGTAAAAAGCTGGATCAGTGCGCAAATGGTTGATGAATGCTTGCAGATCTCCCTCAAATTTGACGGCCGCAATAACGTCTTCCATTTGTTGCTTTAACTTGGCAACTTCCTGTAAGCCAATTGCATGAATTTCAGATGGAGCCAAATCCAGCGTTGTGTAATAGGCCACCTGATCGTCGTAAAAACGTTCCCCGCCAGGCAGGGCCTGGGCAGCCAACGAGTCTCTGGCCGCGGGCACGTAACTCTCATTGAAAAACTTTAGCAGTCTGCCAAATGCAGGCACGATTTCGTTGGCAATGGTATTGGCAGCTTGTTCGGTGAGCGATGCGGACAGGGCGAAGTTTCCGTGTTGAAGTGGCGCCATAAACGTCTCGTTGGCATAGTCTAATCTGGCCAGGCGCTGAATGGTTTCGTCTCGGCCTTGCAAGACAACTTTCGGCTGCACCATGCCAGCGTCAATGCCGGCCTGCATGAGCGCGATATGTTCGTCAACAACCCGATCCACTTCTCCGAGCCGACGGATGTATTTTTTAGCGTCGTCGGAATTCTGTACCCGTTGCGAAGCCGGCAAACGCTCTAGCGAATGGTAAAAGCTCCAGTCGCTGTTTAGGGGAATTAAATACGCCTTGGTCTCGTATTCATTAATGCTGCGCTGAATTTGCCGTGCAAAAATCGCAGCGTTGACCTGATTTGCAAGCGACAGCTTGTTGCGATCAATTTTTTCCAGAGCCTGCAGTACCTCTTGATTGTGTTGATAGCGCTTGGCGTAGGCGGCGGCGCTGTAATCTGCTAATTGATCCGATCTTGAATAGTCGCCGACACTTGCACCCAGACTGGGCCATTGTTCCAGTCGAAATTCCCAATTGCGCTGGGTGAGCGATTCGAACACCGCATCCGCGGAGGAATCTGCCCTGGCGATAGTGCCCAACGCGATTAGCGCCACCATCATTGCCAAAGTTACAAACGCGCCTAGCTGCTTATTCCACATTACGTGCCCTCCGATTGATGCCGCGCATCATAGCAGTGCGCTTTCAAGGACTCGAATAGTTCCAGTTTGCCGACTTGGCACGAATTTGGCTTGGCAGAAACAGGAATCACCCAAAAAATGGAGTAGAAACCATGCAAACCGTCTTTCGAGTTGTTGCCGTAACGGCTCTGGTAATGCTGGCCGCGTGTTCGGCAAGGCCCAAACCAGAGAACCTGGAAATGCTTGGGCAAGTAGAGGCCGCAATTGCCGCCGCTGAGTCCCAAGACGCTAAAACCTATGCTGCAGATCATCTCGCCATGGCCCGTGACAAGTTGGCTCGTGCGCGCAACGCCATTGCGGAGGACGAGTTCTCTAAAGCGCAACGGCTAAGTGAACAAGCGCTGCTGGATGCGAGGCTCGCTATGTACTCAGCGGACTTGGCCAAGACCAGCGCGCTCGTTTCTGAGCTCGAACGCAGCAATGTGGTGCTTCGTGGCGAGCTGGATCTTCAATAAGGCAGGGGAGAGGAAAAAATGGAAAACTTTGTAAAAAATTCAAAATCTATCGCATTGGCGACCGGAATTGCTGTTTTGGCAGGATGTGCGTCGACCCCTGAGCAGAGTCAGGAACTGTTACGAGCCGAAGCTCGGTTTGAGCAGTTGGACGATCAGCCCAATGTTCTACGCTTTGCGAATAAAGAACTAGAGCGAGCGGAACGACAGATTGAGATCGCTGGCGCAGAATATCGTGCCGATGGCATAACTGCCGACTTTAATCATCGACTCTATCTTGCAAATAGAAATCTGGACATTGCCGAAGCGAAGACACAGCTCGGGCTACAAGATGCTCGAGCAATTGCACTTGCGGACGAACGTGACGAAATCATCCTCGCGGCACGTCTAAGTTCGGCTGAGCGGGCAAGGCTTGAGGCAGAGGCGGATGCCGCGCGAGCTCGTATCGACGCAGAGCAAGCACGAACCAATGCAGCGCTAGCCGATGCTAAAACTCGAGACGCGCTGGAAAGCCGAAGCGCTGCCGAAGCCGAGGCTAGCATTGCCAGTGCCCGGGCTGCGGAAGCTGCGCGAGAGCGCGAAGCGGCAAAAATGGCAGCAGCAGAAGCGCGAGAAGAGGCGAATCAAGCCGCCATTGCTCGGGCCCAGGCGTTAGAAGAAGCGCGCGCGGCGCGCGATCTTGCGACGACCGCAGAAGAGCGTCGAGAGGCAGCGGAACGAGCCCGTCTGCTTGCAGAAGAGCAAGCGAAGGAAGCGCGTGATCGGGCTGAGAGCCTGGCCGCCCAGCTTACCGAGATTGAAACAACGCAATCTGAGCGTGGGCTGGTGTTTACTCTGTCGAATGTGCTGTTCAACGTGGATGAAGCCACTTTGAATTCAGGTGGTATTCGAGACGTGCGTCGCTTGTCTGAGTTCCTGCTGAGCTATCCAGAGCGTAAAGTACGCATTGAAGGATTCACCGACAGCACTGGCTCAGAAGCATACAATGAGGAATTGTCGAAAGCACGGGCCGCTACGGTGGCGCAAGTGTTGGAGCAAGAAGGCGTTGATTCGGCCCGAATTGTCACCGCAGGTTATGGCGAAGGCTATCCCGTAGCCACCAACGCAACTGCGGTTGGCCGGCAGCAGAATCGCCGTGTTGAAATCATCATCTCAGATGACGATCAACTGGTCGACGAACGCGTAGCTGCGAAATAATCCGTACTACTCTGGATCGTGCAAGGGGCTTAGTGCCCCTTGCCCTGATCTGCAACGGCTTGCATGGCGGCCGCAACCTTATCCTGATCTCCCAGATAATAACTCTTTATTGGTTTCAAATCTGCGTCCAACTCGTACACCAGCGGCGAACCCGTCGGAATATTGAGCTTCAAGATTTCATCGTCAGAAACCTTATCCAGGTGCTTGACCAGCGCTCGCAGCGAATTGCCGTGTGCGGCAATCACCAGCTGTTTACCAGCACGAATTTGCGGCGCGATGGTTTCATTCCAGTACGGTACGACGCGGTCTACCGTATCGGCCAGACACTCGCTTAGTGGCAGTTGCGCTGCATCTAATTCCTTATAGCGCTTATCGTGGCCGGGAAATCTCTCATCATCGCGAGTCAACTCCGGCGGAGGTGTGGTGTAGCTGCGTCGCCAGATCAGCACCTGCTCGTCACCGTATTCTGCGGCAGTTTCGGCTTTGTTTAGGCCCTGAAGTGCGCCGTAATGACGTTCGTTGAGCCGCCAATCTCGGATCACAGGAATCCACATCCGATCCATCTCATCAAGTGCTATCCACAGGGTACGAATTGCGCGCT
>CAZVYE010000031.1:0-23948 GCA_964630895.1 uncultured Gammaproteobacteria bacterium
GCAGATCTCAGATCTATCAGATCGCTCTGCCCATCATTGGTGGCATGGCATCGCAGAACATACTCAATCTGGTAGATACGGCGATGGTGGGATCGTTAGGCGATGTCGCGCTGGCGGCTGCTGGAGTGGGCAGCTTTGCAAACTTTATGGCCATCTCCTTCATCCTGGGACTTTCTGCCGGCGTGCAGGCAATGGCGTCACGCAGACTCGGTGAAGGGCGCGACAGCGAGACGGCCGTGCCACTGGACGGCGGGTTGTTCCTGGCGCTGGTCATAGGTTTACCGCTCAGCGTCATTCTGATTCAGGCCGCACCGGCCCTGTTTAGTTTGCTCAACGACGATCCCCAGGTGGTTGCATTGGGTGGCGACTATCTGGCGGTTCGACTCATTGCCATGGTTGGCGTGGGCATGAACTTCTCTTTCCGCGGCTACTGGAGCGCCGTGAAGATGACCGGTTTGTACCTGCAAACCATCATCATCATGCACGTCGTCAATATTTTTCTAAACTGGGTGCTGATATTTGGCAATCTGGGCGCACCAGAACTTGGGGTTTACGGCGCGGGCCTAGCGACCACCATCTCCATTTATTTTGGCACCGTGATGTATTTTGTACTGGCTTGGAAAAATGCCAGGCCCGCCGGTTTTCTGCATGGACTACCCAGCAAGGAAACCATGCTCACCATGCTGCGCGTCTCGTTGCCATCATCCATGCAGCAGCTGTTTATGGCCACCGGCATGACCGTGCTATTTTGGATTGTAGGTCAGATTGGGACACCCCAACTGGCGGCCACCCACGTTTTGATGACCCTGTCGCTGGTTGCCATTCTGCCCGCCATGGGGCTGGGATTGGCCGCAGCGTCACTCATAGGTCACGCGCTAGGACGAGAAGACATTGCGGATGCCAAGCGCTGGGGTTGGAACGTAGCCATCATGGCCGGCGTGTTTGGAATTAGCATCGGCATTCCCGCGGCGCTCCTGCATGACTACATTTTGGCCGTGTTTTTAAAGGATTCAGAAACACTTGCCATTGCTACCGGCCCATTTCTTTTGATTGCCGTGTTTATCTGGTTTGATGCGGCTGGCGTGGTCTTATTTAACGCACACCTGGGCGCAGGCGACAGCCGCAAAGCGATGCTAATTTCGATTTTGACCCAATGGCTGCTCTTTATTCCGGTGGCGTATCTGCTGGGGCCGGTATTGGGGTTTGGCCTGATGGCCATTTGGATCAGCCAGATTGCATATCGAGCAGTGCAAACGGTCTGGCTAGCCACCTCCTGGTGGCGAGGGAATTGGGCAGGCATTAAGGTCTAAGACAGAATCAGCAGGCATTCGGGCTTTGGTCGCCCCCTACCCAACAACTCCGCTGGATCTCAAATCGCGGATTTGCTCTGGCGAAAAGCCCAGGTTACCCAGTATTTTATCCGTGCTTGAACCCAGATGCGGCGGCGCAGATGTGTCGTCCAATCGCGCGCCATCGACCAGCACGGGATTCCTTACCCGCTGCGAACCCGCCGACTCTGCCACCATGCTGCGGCCACCCCGATTTGCCAGTGCAAACGCCTCAGACACGCTATTGACCGGGCCACAGGGAACGGCATGTTCATCGCAAAGTGCGAGCCAATGGTCACTGGTTTTCTGGCGGATAATGTCAGCCAGCGCTGGAACCAGCTCAGCTCGATTCTCGACGCGACCTGCATTGCTTGAGAACCGTGGATCACTGGCCCACTGAGGTTTTCCAATGGCGGCGCACCAGCGGGCAAACTGTCGATCGCTGCCGATGGCCAGCATCAAATGACCATCGCTGGTGGCAAATGTCTGATAAGGAACGATATTAGGATGCGCATTCCCGAGGCGCTCTCGATCTTCACCGGTTGCCAGATAGTTTTGGGCCTGATTGGCCAGGCTGGCAATCTGTACATCAAACAGGGACAGGTCGAGATGACACCCCTGGCCGGTCTGCTCGGCAGTACGCAGCGCCGCCAGCATGCTGACTGCACCGTACATGCCAGTCATCAGATCTGTAATCGCAACACCGGTCTTGGTCGGCGGACCATCAGCAGTGCCGGTGACGCTCATCAATCCACCCATGGCCTGGATCATGGCGTCAAAGCCCGGCTTATCAGCAAGCGGGCCTTCCTGGCCGAAGCCCGTTATGGAAAGCAATACCAGGCGAGGATTTTTAGACTTGAGCCGGGCATAGTCTAAACCCAGGCGACTGAGTACGCCGGGCCGAAAGTTTTCGACGATCAGATCAGCGGTTTCCGCCATGCGCAAAATTAGCTCGCGACCGCCGGGTGCTTTCAAATCGACTGCAATACTGGCCTTGCCGTGATTGGCACACTGAAAATAGGCAGATTGGTCCGGCGTGTCTTCAGAGCCTGTCTTATCCGGCACAAACGGTGGCCCCCAGCCACGGGTAGCATCACCACCTTCAGTGGCCTCGACCTTTATCACATCGGCGCCAAAGTCGGCCAAGAGCTGCGTCGCCCAGGGTCCAGCCAATATGCGCGACAGGTCCAGTACTGTAACACCGGCCAACGGTTGAAAAGACATCAGCGGCCTGCCTTAGCCCTTGCGCTTAGGCCACCATTTTTTGTCTTTGAGTTTCCCCATCATGCCGTCCAGAGGATTGAGCGACACCTCGGCAAAGCGGCCGAAACGATAAGGAGATACGTCAATACTCGGCTTTTTACCGTTAACCAGCTCAGCAATTAACCGACCAGTAATGACGGCAAGACTCATGCCCAGCATGTTGTGGCCGGTTGCAAAGAACACCCTTGGTGCGTTTGGCGCAGGACCGATCACAGGCAGGTCATCCGGTGTCATGGGACGGAATCCAAACCAGTTCTCTGGAGCGCCAGGCGGGAAGGGCTCAACCAAAAATTCTGCAGCCGCATCTTGAATGGCTTCGATGCGCTTCTTGTTCATGGTGAAATCCATGCCTGAGAACTCCATGGTACCGCCCAAGCGATAGTCCTTAGACCAGGGCGTCACTGCGACTCGACGCTCCTCAAATATCAGCGCATGCTTCGGCTGGGGATCTGGCAGCCGCGTCGTGCTGGAATAGCCCTTCCCAGGAATTATGGGCAATTTGAGGCCCATGCTCTTGGCCAATTCTGCAGACCCTACGCCGCCAGCAATGACCACATCGGAGGTTTCAAACAATCCGCGATCGGTAAACACCGAGTGCACTTTATCACCATCCAGGTTGATAGAAGCCACTGGCGTTTCGTCGAAAAATTCCACGGACCATTCTCGGCAAACTCGTACCAGTTCGGAAACGAACAACTCAGGCTTGAGCACCGCATCATCTTCGTACAGCGCAGCCGCCATGACTCCTTGGACCAGAGCGGGCTCCATTTGCATGGCCTCTTCGCCCTTGAGCAAGTCTACGCTAACGCCCATCTGGCCCAGGGTATTTGCAGTATTGAAGATTTCTTCGCGCCCCTGCTCTGTCCGCGTAACCACCAGCGTACCGGGCGTGGACCATTCGCATTCCATGCCTTCCTGTTCGATGAGTTTCTCGGTGAGCTTGCGCGATGCCCGCAGCAAGCGCGAGCGGGCTTTTGTGATCTCTGCTACCCGTTCCGGCGTGCTATTTTTCGCAAAACGGGCAGTCCATTCCACAAAATCCGTACTTAACTGGGGCTTTACGTAAACAGGCGCGGAAGGATTAGCAGCCGCCTTCATGGCCTGGGTGAACTGGCCGGGACCGCAAAGCGGTAACGCATGGGACGGCGTGATCAGGCCACAGTTACCCGAGGACGCACCCGCTCCTGGAGCTTCTGCATCCAGCAGGTGCACTTTCTTGCCGGTCCGCGCCAGAAAATACGCACACGCAAGCCCGACTGCGCCCGCTCCGATAACTACCACGTCACTCTTTCGAGCCGACATACAACTTCTCCCTCTTTCGCGTCTGGGTGGAACAGACACGTCCCTAATTATGCTAACAATCTACCGGCCGTCAATCTGAATATTCGGTCACATCTTTATCAATGCGAGTCCGGCCGCTATAATCGCCGGGTTTTGACTAGCCCGTTTGCCAGTCTAACGTCTAGCGCAACTTTAATAATACGGATAACAAGCCTGTGAGTGCACAAGATCGGATCTTCTTCAAAAACTTCGCGCTGCTAATTGCCGGAATGATGGTATTTACAGTGGTCATCATTTTTGCAGCTATTCAGCTCAATGACGAAGCTACCAGACCCGACGACCCGAATGTTACCGCTCGTTTGGAAGAGCGCATTGCGCCTGTTGGTCAAGTCTATTCCGGCGAAACCGGTATGGCGGCCATCGCCGCGGCCAAGGCTGCCGCTGCCGCTGCGCAACCCGTAGCATTTGACGGCGCCCTTGATGGTGAGCTTATCTACAACCAGGTTTGTGCTGCATGCCACGACGCAGGGGTAGCAGGATCACCACGCCTGGAGCAAGCCGCGTGGGATAGCCGCATAGCGCAGGGCATGGACGTGATGGTTACTCATGCGATTGAGGGTTACCAAGGTGAAGCTGGTGTTATGCCGGCCAAAGGCGGACGCACCGATCTTACTGACGAGCAAGTAGAAGTAACCGTGCAGTGGATGGTGGATAACCTGCAGTAGCGGCTCGCCGAGCTCCAATTGCACAACACCCCCGGTTAAGAATGCGATTTTGGTCCAACATCTGGCGCTGCGGCCTGTGCGTCCTGGTGCTCAGCGCCTGTCGTACGGACGTCGCACCTTCCCCATCTGACAAGGCATCCAGCGAAAAACTGCAATGCGGCGTGACCACCACGCCCATCAGCACCATCCAAGGCAAAGGTTCCGCCACGCCGTTAGATGGCACTGACCATCTGGTCAGCGGCGTCGTCACCGCACTTAATAACCACCTGCCCCAGGATCAACAAGGCTTCATAATTCAAAGCCTGACGCCAGACAGCGACCCGGCCACCTCCGAAGGCCTGCTGATAATCTCCGATACATCCGCTGAAGTAGGCCAGGTACGACTTGCCTCTGGAACCGTAACGGAGCTGGAAGGCATGACAGCCCTGATTGCCAGCAGTCACGTAAGCTGCGGTACGGCACCCATACCTGCTCCCGCTTTTGTCGCCCATCCCGTCAACTGGGAGCACGTCGAAGGCATGCGTATTGCGACGGACGGACGACAAACCGTAGCCGATGTCTATGCGCTGGGCCGGCATGGCGTCATGGAGATTGCATTCGGCGACCGGCCATGGGTACCTACAGAAGTTGCATTGCCGGGCGAGCCAGCAGCAAAAATTGCGGCCGAAAACAAACAGCGCTTGTACCAACTTCGCCTCCCAGTTGCGCTATTGGACCAAGAAGGCCTGCGCACGGCGGCCAGCCTGCCCCGGGCAGGCTACGGGGTGAGCGGCATTATTGGCACCCTTAGCACCGCCTCACGCCGTCTGGTGCTGTCCGACCGGCTGCCTGCGATGCTACCCCGGAATCCGCGCCAGTCAGTGCCAGCACCTGACAACGCGCTTCGAATTGCATCATTTAACGTGGAAAATCTATTCAATGGCGACGGCAACGGACAGGGCTTTCCCACGCAAAGGGGTGCCGCCAACCTCTCGGAGTACCAGCGTCAGTTGCGCAAGGTAACCGAAGCGATGCGCCAGTTACAGGCCGATGCGTTTGCCCTGGCTGAGTTGGAGAACGATATAGCAGACCCAGGGTTGCGTGCTGAACAACAACTGGTCAATGCACTCAATCAGGCCTCTGGCCGCAACTATCGTGGAGTAAAGGCACCAGACAGCGGTTTAGGCTCTGACGCCATTCGCGTAGGCATCATTTACGACGCAAGCAAGCTCACCCCGCTGGGCCCCGCCCTGAGCCTGCATGATTTCCCATTTGATTACGGCAATCGACCGCCGCTGATCCAGCGATTTGCCTACGGCGATGGCCAGACCATCACGCTGATTGCACTGCATTTGAAATCCAAAAGATGCGGCCGAGCAGAAGGTATCTACGCCAATCAGGGTGACGGGCAAGCGTGCTGGAACGCCAAGCGCCTGGAGGCAATCACCGCGCTACATCAATTTGTCCACACCCACGATCAAATCGACCCCGAGCGGGTGGCGATACTGGGCGATTTGAATGCGTATAGCATGGAAGATCCGCTGCGCTATCTGCGCGAACAAGGCTGGCATCACGTTCACCGCACGCCACAGCAAGACTATTCGTACACATACCGCGGCGCTGCAGGTAGCCTGGATCACGTGCTGCTTGGACGGGAGCTTGCCGCAGCACTGACCGATTCTTTTGTCTGGCACATCAATGCAGACGAGACTGCGTGGCGCGACTACAGTTTTGAGCATAAATCTGCCGATCAGTTTCCGCCTGATGACCCCTATCGCAGTTCGGATCACGACCCCATCGTTGTGGATCTACGTCTCGGGCAATAAGGTCTGAGGTTCTTGACGCCACGCCTCGGTAGCGGGGATCAGGTCGTCTAACAGTTCAAGCAAATCCTCCTCCAGTTTAGATTCGGTTTCTTCCAGGATCGGCAACGCATCGCCGATGGGATTGGACCGACGCAAACGCTTTGAGACGCCTCTGAGCACGGATTCGATGGTGGTTCTAGACTGATACCGCTTGGGCAGATTGTGTATCAGCATATACTCCCGAAAGCGGTTCATGGACGCAGGCAGCGACGCACTGTGCATGGTGAGGAGCCCCTGCACGCTGGCGCTAAACGCATCCAGGGAAATATTGGGTTCGAAGTCTACCCACCTCTTGGCAAACAAATGGTCAAAATAGATATCGAGGATAATGCCCGCATAACGGTGATAGCTCTTTGGCAAACGCTGCTTGGCCCGCAGAAAGGCCGCGTGCTGGTCGGTGGCCGCGTCAATCTTGCGATGCAACAGTATCCCTAGGCCAACCCCTGGCGCATACTCTTGCCACTGACGGCCGCGCACGTGATCGCCAAGAAAGGCGCCTAACTGCAATTCGACATCCGGGCCAGCCAGCCACGCGTGCAGCAAATAATTCAATCCAAATTCCTCTTCTACCCGTGTGCATTTGTGAGCGCAGTGCACCATACCAAGACTCAGATTGTAAGCGGTACAGCTGCCTGGTGTATGATGAGCGCCCTTACTAACGCAACGAGACCGTATGACAGCGGATTTACAAACAACGCCAGAGCAGCAAATGGGCACAATTCCGGGGCCTGCCGGCGCTCTGGAAGCATTATTTGAAGCTCCAGATCCTGAGGCGGAACAGTCTGTTACGGCTATTATTTGCCATCCCGAAGAATCCGATGGCGGCTCAATGCATAGCAAGGTCGTGCAGATCATGGAGCGCGCGATGCGCGAGCTGGGAGCACATACTATTCGCTTTAATTTTCGCGGCGTCGGCCAAAGCGAAGGAGAGCTTGGCGGCGATTTAGGTGCCAGCGAAGATCTGCTTGCCGTGCTGGATTGGACCCGCGAACAGCGCCCCGATCACAAGATTTGGTTGGGCGGTTATGGCATCGGCGCTTTCATCAGCGCCCGCGTTGCGCAAACCCGTCAGCCAGAATACTTGATCTCGGTGGCCTCTCCCGTAGACCGCCGCCCGTATATGGCGCTGGAGCGGCCGCAATGTCCCTGGCTGGTAGTGCATGGCCAGGATGATGAAGAAATCAATCCGGATCTGGTTACTGAGTGGGCAGATGGCGTAGAGCCACCTGTACAGCTGATCATGATGGAAGAGACCACACACGACTTCCATCGCAAACTGATGGATTTGCGCGGCGTGATAAAAAATGGCATTCGACGCTTCAAGCGGGCGAGCCAGGAAGAAGAGTAACCAGCACCGACGTTATGACGGGGAACTGCTCGCCTCTAGAACGCTACGAAGCGGATCTGAAGCAACCGGGTTTTGTGCCGGATCCAGCGCAGCAGCAGGCAGTCACCGAGCTCGACGCACTACACCATGACGTAATCGAGTACGCCATCGCCCTGCAAGAAAATCGCGGCTGGCTCAGCCGTTTAACCAAGTCCCAGCCAAATGCGCCAACCGGCCTGTATTTCTGGGGTGGGGTTGGTCGTGGCAAAACCTACCTGATGGACTGCTTTTACGAATGCCTGCCCATCGAACGAAAGTGGCGGGTGCACTTTCATCGGTTTATGGAGCAGGTGCACGACCAGCTGGCATCCTTGGAGCAACAAACCAATCCGCTGGATATTGTTGCTGAGAATATTGCCGAGCGCGGCATCGTGCTGTGCTTCGACGAGTTTTTCGTCGTGGATATCGCCGACGCCATGATTCTGGCCCGTTTATTGGAGCGCCTGTTCGAACATGGTGTCGTGCTGGTTACCACGTCCAACATCCCGCCCGATCAGCTGTACAAAGACGGACTGCAGCGGGCCAAATTTCTACCCGCAATCGATTTGCTTAACCAACATTGCCAGGTAGTCAATGTAGACAGCGGCATCGACTATCGCCTGCGCATACTCGAGCAGGCCGAGATGTATCACTTCCCGCTGGATGATGCCGCCGATAAAGAGCTTGCCGAAAGCTTTGCCGCGCTGTCTCCTGGCGAAAGCCGCAGTAATACGCGAATTCACATAAACCACCGCGCCATTCCGGTGCATTCGGTGACCGACGGAGTAGCGTGGTTTGCGTTTAAGGATTTGTGTGAGAGCGCTCGCAGCACCAGCGACTACATCGAAATCGCGCGTCGCTTCAATACGGTACTGCTGAGTGATGTACCCCAGATGGGCGAAGGGTCCAACGACCCGGCACGGCGTTTTATCAATCTGATCGACGAGCTGTACGATCGCAACGTCAACATCATCATCACTGCCGCAGTTCCCCTGGAGGAACTCTACCAGGGAGAGCGCCTGGAGTTTGAATTCCAGCGCACCACCAGCCGACTCATCGAAATGCAGTCCCACGACTACCTCGCGCGCGAGCATCGTCCTTAGCGCGAAGGACGGCGGGGCAGACTCGCGTGTCCACCCTACCCGGTTTCCTATCGATTCAAGCTACAGCTGCTTCACTTGCTGAATCAGCGCGTTGGCCATGTCCTGGCCGTCCCCGTATAGCATGCGGGTGTTATCGCCGAAGAACAGTGCGTTCTCAATCCCGGCAAAGCCAGTACCCTGTCCTCGCTTGATCACGATGACATTGCGCGCGTCTTCCACATCCAGAATGGGCATGCCGTAAATTGGGCTGCCCGGGTCGGTTTTCGCCACTGGGTTCACCACATCGTTGGCACCAATGACCAGCGCGACGTCGGTCTGTTCGAACTCTGGGTTAATGTCTTCCAGATCTTCGATCAAATCGTACGGAACGCCCGCCTCAGCCAGCAGTACGTTCATGTGACCGGGCATACGCCCAGCGACCGGGTGGATGGCAAACTTCACCTTCACGCCGCGATCGATCAGCCGTTCGCACAGCTCCCAGATTTTGTGCTGAGCCTGTGCCACTGCCAGGCCATATCCAGGCACGATCACCACGCGATCAGCAAACGCCATCATCACCGCAGCATCGGCCGGGTCGGTGGCTTTCATTTCGCCTTCTATGGCGGCGCTGGAACCGGCGTGCATGGAGCCAAACAAGACGTTCGCAAGAGACCGATTCATGGCTTTGGCCATCAACTGCGTCAGCATGGTACCCGCGGCACCCACTACGGTACCCGCAACGATCAGCGCGATTCCACCGGCAGCAGCTGCGCCACCCTGGCTCATCAAGAGATACCCTTCAAACGCCACGGCCAGCCCGGTAAATGCGTTGTACAGGGAAATCACCACCGGCATATCAGCACCACCAATGGGCAGCGTCATGCTAATGCCCAACAGTAGCGCCAGGCCGAAGAATATGACGATCAAATTAAAATCTGGCGCGTAGAACAACCATGCGGCCAGACCCACGGTGGCCACGGAGAGCAGCAGGTTAAAGATATTCTGACCGGGGAAGACATAGCGCTTGTCCATCCAGCCCTGCAGCTTCGCAAAGGCGATTAGCGAGCCAGAAAACGAAACTGCACCGATGAGTGAACCCAGCAAGCCCAATACCAGCGCCGTAGCGCTCAAATGCGTGGCAGTGTGCCCGACCACCTGAAACAGCGAGATCGCACCAATACAGGCCGCAGCGCCGCCGCCCATGCCGTTGTAGAGCGCCACCATCTGCGGCATATCGGTCATGGCAACTTTCTTGCCAGACACCCACGCCAGAATACTGCCCACCACTACTGCAGCGATGATGAGCAGGTATTTGTCCTGCTTAATTTCGGGCAGAAAGAAGGTAATCAGAGTGGCCAGCACCATGCCCACACCGGCCCACACGATACCGTTGCGGGCAGTGCGCGGGTGACTCATGCGCTTGAGGCCATAGATGAACAGAATGACCGAAGCGAAAAAACAAATTTGGATGATCAGCGTCATGCTACTTGCCTCCATCCTTACTGGACTTGAACATCTCCAGCATGCGCTCGGTAACAACATATCCGCCAACGGCGTTCCCAGCCCCTAAAAAGACGCCAATGAATCCGATCACGGTTTCCAGCGTGGTTTCCGCATGGCCTAAGGCAATCATGGCACCCACCAGCACGATGCCATGGATAAAGTTGGAACCTGACATTAGCGGCGTGTGCAAAATAACCGGAACCCGCCCGATAATTTCGTAGCCGGTAAATGCGGCCAACATAAAGATATACAGCGCAATAAAGCCGTCCATTATGATCCCTGCCCCTGCAATAATTCTTTGGTCGGTTGGTGACAGACTTCGCCGTCACGGGTGAGTACGCAGCCTGCCATCACTTCGTCTTCCCAGTTCGGCTCAAACTGGCCTTCGTTGAACATGGGAGACAACAGGTTGTACAGATTTCGCGCATACATATCGCTGGCATCAATAGGCATCTGACTGGCCAGATTCACCGGCCCCACCACCGCCACATCGTTATGTATTACCGTTTCACCTGCCTTGGTCACCTCGCAGTTGCCACCCCCTTCGGCGGCGATATCTACAATCACCGATCCAGGCGCCATGCCGTCGACCATTGCGGTGGAGATGATTTTTGGCGATGGTCTTCCAGGAATCGCAGCGGTGGTAATTACCACGTTTTGCCCGGCGATATGTTCGGCCAGCTGGCGCTGCTGCTCTGCCTTCTCTTCTTCGGTTAACTCGCGCGCATAGCCGCCTTCTCCAGACGCTTGCACAGAAATATCCAGGAACCGTGCGCCCAGCGACTGGACCTGCTCTTTGGTTTCCGGTCGCACGTCGTAACCTGTGGTAATGGCCCCCAGGCGCCGCGCCGTAGCCAGCGCCTGCAAACCGGCAACACCCGCACCGATTACCAGCACCTTGCTTGGCCGAATGGTGCCGGCCGCAGTGGTTAACATGGGGAAGAACTTGCCGGACGTCTGGGCCGCAATCAGCACGGCTTTGTAACCCGCGATGGCGGCCTGGGACGATAGCGCATCCATGGATTGCGCCCGCGTGATACGGGGCACAAGCTCCATCGCAAGACTGGTAATATTGCGGTCCTGCATGGCTTTGACGATATCTAAATTGCGATGCGGCGAGAAAAAACCGACGATGGTAGTGCCGCTGCGCAGTCCTGCGACGATGTCAGGGGTTGGCGGCTGCACGGTAAGCAGCATGTCTGCGCGGGACAACACGGTGGCGCGATCCGGCACAATTTCAGCCTCGGTGAATGCGCTGTCTGGAATAAGTGCCCCAGAACCCGCGCCGGCTTCAACTATGACACTAGCGCCAAGCGACTGAAATTTCTTCACCACCTCCGGCACCAGCGCGACTCGTTGCTCGTTCGCTTCGCGCTCCGAGCATACACCCAAGACTACCCCCATAAACTACCCTCTTCGTTATGGTTCAATGCGTAAAGGCATCAACATGGCAGCTGCGCTTGTCGATGCGCTAATGTTTGGAATCGCCGCCGCAGCATACCAGAATGTCAGCACAAGACAGAATCGCAAATTGCCGCACAAAGTGCCCAAAATTTCATCACCCTGTAACAGACGTGGCCCAAATTTAAGGCGCAGGAAATAGAGGAAAGGTCAAATTAGTGACAAAAACCCTTGATTTTTTTGGCTGCCTCGTGTTTATTTACCCAAACCACAGTAAGTGAGTGTCCGTGCAAGACCTTCGCCAGGAAGTATTACGCACCGACGTTGCTGGGATGCCAATCGAATGGATCGATTACCAGCACGCTACGAAACTGCTCTCTCTTGATTTAGTCCTTTATTCCCTCGGCCCTGAAATTTATCGCATCCACGGCGGCATTTGTGCCAACACCGGACGACGCAGCGTGATTAGCGTCAACGCGATTCTGGCAACGCATGGAACGCGCTCAGAGTTTGGCCATCGACGCAAGGGTTACACACCGCCGTTGAGTAATCGGGCGCTGTTCAAGCGGGATCAAAACATCTGCATGTATTGCGGTACACGTTTTTCTATTCGGGATTTATCGCGCGATCACGTTACCCCGCTCTACCAGAAAGGCGCCGACACCTGGAACAACGTGGTCACGGCGTGCAAGCGCTGCAATAATCACAAGGCCAACCGCACGCCTGAAGAAGCCGGCATGCAGCTACTGGCCATTCCGTTTACGCCGACTCATGCAGAATATGTCTACCTGCAAGGCAAGCGCATTCTGGCTGACCAGATGGATTTTTTACTGGCGCATTTTCCGCGCAATTCACCTTTGCTAAAACGCATCAAAAAGCGCAATTAAGTCGGAATTAATCTGGCTGGACTTTTGCCCTGCTTTGCCAGTTTGATGCTGTGACGGTATACCTGTGCATTTCTTCACATCGACAGCAGCCGCCTGTCGATATAGCATTACCGTGCCCAAAACCATAGAGAGCCAATCGCATGCTATTTCGACGTAGCGTGAATACGGTGCTGTCGGCCGTATTTTTTTGCACTGTCTCGCCGCTGTTTGCGCAAGACAATCCTCCCGAAGAGCCACTACCCGTGTTTGCCAGTCCCTTGGGGAGCTTGTTGGTGGGCGGTGAACTGCGTGCGGCGGCCGAAGTGATTGCGGCAAACCAATCGGTGTTGGCCTCGCAGCTGTTGGCACCCATCGCCAGCGTCGAAAAGGACGTGACCAACCCAGTCGCCAAAGGCGAGATCCTGGCGACCCTGGATTGCTCCGACTTTCAGCTCACGCTGGACCAGGCCCAGGCGGCACTGGCAGCGGCCAACGCACGTATTGAACAGGCCGAACAGCGTCTCAAGCGGGCCCAGTCTCTAAGCGACAATGCATACATCTCCGCCGACGATCTGCTGGGACGCGAAACCGATGTGGCCGTGTTAAAGGCAGACGCTAAAACCCAGCAGGCGCTGATCCGACTGCGCAAAAACGATATTGCGAAGTGCGAAATCCGAGCTCCTTACGACGGCGTCGTAATCGGTCGTACCGCCCAGGTGGGGGCCTTGGTGAGCCCGGGCTCGCCGCTGTTCACCGTGGTACAAACTGCCGATCGCCAGGTCTCCGCCAAGATTCCCTTTGATAAGGCAGCCCAGTTGCGTGCAGCAGACAGCATTGTGTTCCGCGCCGGTGAGCGCAGCTGGCCGGTTTCGCTAATTGCCGTATCACCCACTGTTATTAGTAGCAGCCGAACGCGCGAGATTCGGCTTGGATTTGGGCAAGCGCCAGCAGATATTGGATTGGGCGGCGAAGTGATTGCCACGACGAGCAAAGACAGCCTGCCGGCTGATTTACTGCTGAAGCGGGGCGACGAGTACGGTATTTATGTGGTACGCGACGGGATCGCCAACTGGCTTGCCGTTGACACCAACAACCCGGGCAAGCCGGTGACGGTTGAGCTGCCGGCAGACACTCAAGTGGTAACCACCGGGGCGCATCGCCTCAATGACGGACAACGCGTCAGGATAGTCGCCCAATGAAATTAGTCGAACGCCTGTTAACCAACCATCCGTTGGTTAACATTCTTTTCGTCGTCGTGCTGGTGATGGGCGCGGTGGCCTATTTCACCATGCCGCGCGAACAGGACCCAGAGATCAATTTTAACTGGGTCAATATCCGCACCATCTTGCCCGGCGCATCGGCAGAAGACGTAGAGAAGCTGGTTACGTCGCCGCTGGAAGACGCGCTGCGCGGCGTCCAGGATATTAAGTTCGTTTCCAGCAACACGCGGGAATCGTCGTCCATGATTTTGGTGCGATTTCGCGATTTACCCGTGCGCGTATTTGATAAGCGCATGGCAGATTTGCGCCGCGAGATTCAAAACAAAGCCAACGAAGAGCTCCCTGACGAAGCCGAAGATCCATTTATTCTCGAGATTACCTCGTCAAACGGATTTCCCACCGCACTGGTGGTTGTAACTGGCCCTGCAGACAACGAAGTTTTGCGCCGCCAGGCAAGACTGGTCAAAGAGGATATCGAACGACTCACCGGTGTCGATCGAGTTCAGGCCTTTGGTCTGCAAGACCCGGAATTGCACGTACGTTTTGACCCCCAGGCACTAGCCAATCGCGGTATGAACGCCACCCAGTTGGCAGACACCCTGCGCAGCGCGTTTCGCGACACGTCCGCCGGCGAGGCTCAGGTGGGAGAGGATCAGTGGTTGGTGCGCGTCATCGGCACCACGGTCGATCCGGATATCCTGGCAGATTTTCAGATTGCTGGCCCCTACGGCACCAGTTTCGCACTTCGCGACGTTGCTGAAGTGAGCCGCTCTCGAGAAGAACCCGAAACCCTGGTGAGCATCAACGGCGATCCGGCCATTTCGCTTTCAGTGAGCAAAGTGGGCTTTACCAACACCATTCAACTGGTTGAGCGCATTAACGACTACATAGCCCAGCGCAACGAGGCCATCGCCGGAACCGGTGTATCGCTGCTGCTGGCAGATGATCAAACCATACCCACCCAGGAAGCCGTTGGCGTAATGCAGCGCAATGCAGCCGTTGGTTTGCTGTTGGTGCTGTTTGTTTGCTGGTTATTTTTAGGCCTGCGCATTGCCACCTTGGTCACCATGGGGATTGGGTTTTCCATCGCAGGGGCGTTTTGGATTCTGCAGATGACCGGCAATACGCTGAACATCTCGGTGCTCTTGGGCGTCGTAATCGTGCTGGGGATGTTGGTGGATGATGCCGTCGTTGTGGTGGACGCTATTTACTATCGTATCCAGCGCGGTGCATCGGCACTGCAGGCCTCCCTGGATGCGCTGCGCGAAGTGGTTGCACCGGTGACCTCTGCCATCATGACCACCATTGCGGCATTCCTGCCGCTGATGCTGCTCCCGGGGATTGTGGGCAAGTTCATGTTTGTCATCCCCTTTGTGGTCACCATCGGGCTGTTGGTCAGCCTGATCGAAGCATTCTGGATTCTGCCGTCCCACGTGATTGGCGCTGGTGGAAGCTCCATTGCCAAGGGCTATCAGCAGCAGGACTGGCGTGCACGCTGGACCCACTGGGTACGCATCCGATACACCCGCATATTGTGCGCCGTACTGCGCAGACCGCTGGTCATGCTTTCCGTCGCCGCCCTTTGTCTGGCATTGGCCATTGGCGCAGTGGCGTCCAATCTGATTCGCATAAACTTTTTCACCTTCGATCCGCTGCGCATCTTTTATGTGTACGTGGACATGCCCTCCGACGCGTCGCTGGAAACCACCCTCAACCGCACGCAAACCATCGCCACCGAAGTGAAAAAGCTGATGCGAGAGAACGAAGCTCGCGCGGTTACCAGCATGGCGGGCGTGAAGTTTACCGAGACCGAATTCCTGTTCGGCGATCAGTATGGGCAGGTTCAGGTGAGCCTGAATCCCCGGGGCGATGATCCCCGAGACATCGCAGATATCGTCGAATCGCTCCGCCCGGTGCTAACCCAGCTTCCAGGTGCTGGAGAGATCTCTTTCTTGATCCTCACCGGCGGCCCACCCACCACCAAACCCATTAACGTGAAAGTGCGCAGCGACGACTTTACCGAGCTGCGCGCAGCCACCGATGCCGTTAAACGCATCGCCTCCAATATCGAAGGCGCCATCGACGTTATCGATAACGATGTACCTGGTCGCTACGAGCTGGCACTCAAACTGGATACCACGGCAGTGCGTCAGGCCGGGCTGGAACCGGGCCAGGTCAGTCGCTTATTGCGGCTGCATCTGGATGGAGAAGTGATTGCGTTTACCCGAGATGAAGGCGAGAAAGTGGAGCTGCGGGTACTGGGCGAAGATCAGACCGTAAGCAATATTCAAGATGTTCTTGACGCACCGGTGGTTGCAGCCAACGGCCAGATCACCACGTTTGGCGGCTTGACCAACGCGGACATCTCCCAGGGACGTGGCACCATCCGTCACCACAACTTGCGGCGCTCCATATCCGTGGAAGGCGAGCTGGACGACGAGATCATCAACTCGAAAGAGGCCAACAACTTGATCGTTTCGGAGTGGGAGAAGATTCGTTCGCAATATCCCAATACCGATCTGGAGTTTTCTGGCGAATTAGACGACATCAACGAAAGCTTAGATGCCATGGTGGTGCTGTTTTTGTTTGGCTTAGGGTTAATTTATTTGATTCTGGCCACCCAGTTCCGCAGCTACTTCCAGCCATTTTTAATCCTGGTAACCGTGCCGCTGGCATTTACCGGTGTCGCATTTGGATTGCTACTGACAGGGAATCCGCTATCGCTGTACACGCTCTACGGCGTAATCGCCCTTACCGGTATTGCGGTAAACAGCGCCATTGTGCTCATTGATGCAGCCAACGAACGTATTGCCAAAGGCATGCGGCCACTGCACGCTACGGTGTACGCTGCCCGGCGCCGAGTGATTCCCATCTTGATGACCACATCCACCACCATCGCAGGCTTGTTCTCCCTGGCCTTGGGCCTGGGCGGCAAATCGCTATTGTGGGGACCGGTTGCGTCCAGTATTGTTGCGGGCTTGTTATTTGCATCGGCGCTCACGCTGTTTGTCGTGCCGACCCTGTATCGCTTCTTTATGCGTGGTCATGGCCTGCCCGATGCGGATCAACAACCACCAAAATCGATAGCAAGAGATTCAGAAAGCAGCTATGAAAACCCTCTACCTGGTTGATGCCAGCGTCTACATATTCCGCGCGTACTATTCGCTGCCGCCCGAGATGGCCGACGCTGACGGCAATCCCACCAACGCCGTGTATGGATTTACCGGCATGTTGGCCACTCTGCTGGAGCAGGCACAACCCAGCCACATTGCAGTGGCCTTTGACGAATCTTTGGAGTCGTCATTTCGCAACGATATCTATCCTGCGTACAAGGCCAACCGCGATCCGGCACCGATTGAACTTCGACGCCAGTTTCAGCACTGTCGCGCGCTTACCGAAGCGTTGGGGATCGAGTGCTTTTCCCATCACCGCTACGAAGCGGATGACTTCATCGGGACTCTGGCGCATTTACATGCCGACGACTTCGAACAAACCGTCGTGGTCACCGCCGACAAAGATCTGGCGCAGGTACTGCGTGAAGGGGATTTACTGTGGGACTTCGCCAAAAGCCAGAAGCTCAAGTGGGCCGACGTGGAAGAAAAATTTGGCGTTAAACCCAGCCAGATCATCGACTACCTTGCGCTCACCGGCGACAGCGTGGACAACATTCCCGGTGTGCCTGGCATAGGACCCAAATCTGCGGCGGCGCTGCTAAGCCACTTTGGCACCCTGGACGCAATTTACGAACGCGTAGAAGAAGTCCCGTTTTTATCCGTGCGCGGTGCGAAGTCGCTGCACAAGAAGCTGCGGGCCCACGAGTCTGATGCGCGCCTGGCGCGCCAGCTCACCGAAATCGCTTTGGATGCACCGGTGGGCGAGCCACCGCCAGCACTAGCCTGGCAGACGCCAGATTCCCAGTCCATCGAACAGCTCTTTGATTTCTTGGGCTTTGGGCGCATGCTTCGGCAGCGTTGCCTCAAGCTGCAACCCAACATTAACGCCTAGCCCGTTGCCACAGCGCAGCCAAGACGCAATTCTGGAGACATAAACATCATGGAACGCAGAAAGTTTGTTACCGCGGCCGCTCTTGGGAGCGTGGCAGTAAGCGCCGGTTGTGCGCAGCAAGAATGTGCCAGCGACGGCACGTCGTCGAGCTTCGAGAACCTGACCTGGAAAATGGTCACCTCCTGGCCCCAGGATTTTCCAGGCCTGGGCACCGCAGCCAACAACGTGGCCAAAGCCATTACCCGCATGTCCGGCGGCCGCCTCACGGTACGAGTTTACGCTGCAGGCGATCTGGTACCTGCTTTTGAAGTATTTGATGCGGTATCTCGCGGCACCGCCGAGTTGGGTCATTCCGCTGCCTACTATTGGAAAGGCAAGTCACCGGCCACCCAGTTTTTTGCCGGTGTACCATTTGGTTTAACCGCCAACGAGATGAACGCCTGGCTGTTCTACGGCGGCGGCATGGAACTGTGGCGCGAGCTGTACGGCCAGTTCAACCTGGTCCCCTTCGCCGCAGGCAATACCAACGTCCAAATGGGCGGCTGGTTTAATAAAGAAATCAACACCGTAGACGATCTGAAAGGCTTGAAAATGCGCATTCCCGGACTAGGCGGCGAAGTACTGGCCCGCGCGGGCGGCACGCCAGTCAGCTTGCCGGGTGGGGAAATCTTTACTGCTCTGCAGTCCGGCACTATCGACGCCACCGAATGGGTTGGACCATACAACGACCAGGCATTTGGGCTGTTCCGCGCCGCCCAATATTACTACTACCCCGGCTGGCACGAACCCGGCACCACGCTGGAATGCATGGTCAACAAAGAAGCATTCGAAGCCCTGCCCGACGACCTGCAGGCCATTGTTGAGGCTGCCTGCCGTCAGGCCAACGACGATCTGCTGGCCGAATACGAAGCCCGCAATGCAACCCAGCTAATGAGCCTGACCGAAGAACACGGCGTGGAACTGCGACAGTTCCCGACGGCGGTTATGGATAAACTACGCACCATCAGCACCCAGGTCCTGGAAGAGATTGCCGCCAACGACCCCATGTCCGGGCGCATCCTGGAATCGCTCAACACCTTCAAGAAGCGCAACCAGCGCTGGCGCCAAATTTCCGACGTAGCGTATCTGGAAGCTCGGGACGGGTAGTTACTACCCATCCCAACCCGCGTGGCGGGAATCCGGGAGCGGCAAGTGCCGCCGGTGTTTGTTACTGGCGTAACAGGTTTGTTTGTACGCTTTCGATCGCACGCTACGAGGAAAGGGGTGTTAAGGCGAGGACGACATCCTGCGGAAATGTCGCCAATCCAAACCCCGCGCCTAGCCCGCAACTCCTCGCGTCCAATTCGTTTGCAAATTTCTATTGGCGTACGCAACTCACCAAGCGCTCATCAAGCTGAGCACTTGATTCAAACAGTGCGTCGCCTGAAAAATAGAAATTGACTGCTCGAATTGGCGTCGTCGAACGGGCACTTATCTATTCCCATGCTCCACCCATTTCTATTACTACTGCCCTCTTTCTTACGCGCGGGGCCTGCTCACCTGGATACATGATTATCAATGAGTTGGAGGCCTACCTAACACGCTCCACAGCGCGTTTTCGCTCTCTCAGGTTCCAATTGCCGGAACTCTCGTTCGCGGCGATGTTAAACCCAAGCCAAAAAGTAACCTATGTTAAAACTTGAGAAGTTACTGATCATAAATTAGGCAATTTATTGGTTTTGCAATATTTTTTTACAAATAAATGCCGCTGCGAAGACATTTCTAATCAGGATGTTTGCTAGTCTCCGTGGCGCTGCTAGGGAGAGTAAAAATGAACTCTTAACCTGAGAGAGATGCAAATCTCTCGTGCGCAAAATGCAGCGCCTTAGATTAATTACTATTACTGATGTGGGGTCATATGAATCGAAAGACAGTGTTGTCAGCAGCAGTCCTGAATGGAATGGCGGTAGTTTTTGGTGGCTATGTGCGACCGCTAGAAGCGGCAACCATTACCGTTGACTCAGCAACCGATGATGGAATCGGCTGTACGCTGAGAGAGGCCATAGCGAATGCTAATACCAACTCTGACGGCAGCTCGAACGGCTGCGCTGCGGGAGACGGGTTGTCAGATACCATCGTCTTTGACGGGACACTTTCAAACGCCACGATCACCTTAAATTCTACGCTCTCAGTGGATGACATTAGCGGTGACGGTACGACTACCGTAGACGGCAGCGGTGCGCCTGGTATATCTGTATCTGGTGGCAACGCGGTTCAAATCTTGGATGTGACAAGTGGCGAGACACTTTCACTCAATAACATGACACTCACGTCCGGTGCAGCGTACGCTTTCACGGGCATCACCTACGGTGGCGCTGTCGGAGCTGATTTTGGCACTACTGTAAGTGCAAACGGCGTCATCTTTGAGGGAAATAATTCTGTGTCCGGAGGAGCCGTCTTTTCAAATGGTACTGTCAGCTTGACCAACAGCACATTCAACGCCAATTCGGCATCGAGGGAAGGTGGGGCTGTCTTCTCAAATGGTACTGTCAGTTTGAGCAACAGTACATTTAGCTCTAATTCGGCATCGAGGGTAGGCGGAGCGATTTTTAGTGGAGACCGTTTAACCGTTTCTAGCTCCACTTTTGAGCGCAATAATACACCAGTTGCAACAGGCCGCGGCGGCCGGCTAGGCGGAGCGATTTTTGCGCGGGGCAACATCGCAGAGATCAATGATTCTAACTTCTCTATGAACTCTGCTAATAGCGGGGGCGCTGTTTTTTTATTCGCGTCTTCGAATTCAATCTCAAATTCAACGTTTGTGAACAACTATGCAATGTTCGGAGGCGCTATCTCGGGTGACGTGCGCACTGCTACAGGCGGTATTGTTGTGATATCCGACACCACCTTCGAACAGAATTCATCCGCTAGCCGTGGAGGCGCAATCGACGCTCGTGGCAGTTTGAGCGTTGCAGCCAGTACCTTTAGCGCAAACGGCAGTGAATTCGGAGGTGCGATAGGTCTAAGCTACCAAAGTGCGGGTGACACCGTTCGTTTAGAAAACTCTACATTTTCGGGCAACACAGCAACAATCGACGGTGGCGCTGTCTTTGCGTATGGTGACAGTTTTGAGTTGAGTCTCCGCCATACCACTCTCGTTGGAAACAGCGCGACGAGTAGCGGGGGAATCTTCGCAGGCGGGAATCTCGGTCACACTGTGAACCTGCTAAATAGCGTGTTCGCCGGTGGATCGTCCTGTTATTTCCTTGGTCCCATGACGGTTAACATTAGCGGCAGTTTTTTTGAAGACAACACCTGCAACGGTACCGCAGATGGACCGGCCTTATTGGACACCTTGGCGGACAACGGTGGACCAACCCTGACCCATGGATTGCTGCCAGGCAGTCCATTGAGGGACGCCGGAGAAGCTCTGAACTGCAGCACTGTAACTACCGATCAACGCGGTAGTCCGCGACCGGTAGAGAGCACCGGTGATGGGACTGTAGAATGCGATATCGGTGCTGTGGAAGTAGCGTATGGGACCACACCAGTTTCTTTGGAAAGCTTCTCGGTTGATTGATCCAGGGCACTGGCGTGACCGGTTTTTGTTGGGTTGCGAGCGTAGCTCGCGCCCCAAGCTCAACGGGACAAGGGGCCGTAAGTCGTAGGGCGACACCCCGCGCCAGCTCCATGCGGCTTTCTCCCAAATCACTTGCAGTTTTTCCAGGTCGTTAGATGTTTGTTAGCTCCCGCGCTCTCACTGCGGGACCATTTCTTTGGAGCGCAAAGTAATGGTCGAAAGAAACGCTGGCCCGCAACTTTTAGCTTCCAGATTCTTAGTCGATTTTCATTGGCGTACGCTACTCCCCCGCCCCCTCAAGGAATTGAGCGGTCGGTTCAAACAATACGTTGCCGGGCCAATCAAAATATTTGGATAGGTAGATCACCAAAGAATCTGGCGTCCTTAAATCAGCGCCTGCTCAGTTCCCGCCCAACACCCAAAGTCATTCCTACGGCACCTGCCCTTGACTCCGGTGGGGGCGAAAACTTCTCTATGCACGCTGTAACCGCTTGTGTTATTTACTTGAAGCTAGCTGGGCAGGGCGGGCAATTGGCCCGCCCTGCGTGAGCGCTTAGTCAATCTGGAAAAACTCCAACTCTACTGGCACGGGCCCTACCATTTCGCAATATTGCGCCGAGCCCGGCTCCGGGCCCGGATTTCCAGCGCATAGCGAGTCGTTATCTGCAGTGAGACAAACTTCATAGTTACCCTGGCTAGCGTAGGTATGAGTCGGATTAGCCAACGTAGACAGGTTGCCGTCGCCAAAGTCCCACAGTAGCGTATCAGCGTTTGTTACAGCACTGGTAAACGTGATCTGAAGTTGGTTTTCGGTATACGAGAAATCGACAGTTGGCAGTGAGTCCACGACGGTGCTCGCAGTTGCCGTGCAAACACCAGCCCAGCCATTCAGCGTTGCTGAGACGGAAGGGTTATAGGTACCGCCGCCAGTGAACAGGTGATCCACACTCGAACCAGTCTCGTTCATTGCGCCATCATCAAAACTCCACTCGTAGTTGCTGGTGGTGTCTCCTGCAAACGCAAACTGATCAAAAAATCGGCTTTCTATAAATGGCTCTGTTCCGGTAAGGGTGACCAAAGTGTCACCAGACAGACATGCTGGCAATGCGCTTGCAGTAGGGTTCATAACCAAGTCTACGGTAGGCTCTATCAACCAATCTGCATCGAACAGGATGCCACCGATACTAATGTTGTCGCCATTGAGCCACGTGCCGCCGATATCGGCAGATCCCAGGTACTCTCCCTGACCGTCTCCTGCGGTGTAGTCATTTGCAACCAGGCCCATACTGTCCGGGGAGTGATTCTCTACCGCTACAATAAAGTCTCCATTGAGAGGCAATGGGGTAGAGGCAGTTACTGTCTGGGCCATGTCTGCCAGAGTGGGTGAGGAGTCGTTGGCGACCACGGTAGACCCAATAAGCGTTCCTGGGCCCGTTGGGAGTCTGTTGACATCAGAAGGATAGATGACAACGCTGGCGCTCACGTCTGGAGACCCAGTGGTGCGAAACGCGTAGAACGTGACCGACTGCAGCGTGACCGGGGCCGGACTGGAAAACCATTGTCCCCCACCTTGAGCGGATGTGGCGTTGTTAATCGCTATTGCCTGGGGCGCAGTTGCTTTTGCAAGTGCATATAGCAAAGGCTGGCCGGTGCACGCAGCGCCACCCTTGCCGGTATATTTTGGGGTATTGCCATCGAGCTCTATGGCAATATCCATTGCTTGTAGACTGTGCGGTTGGGCAGTAAGTACGGTGCTCGAGAAGAGTAGCGCTATTGCGAGTAACATTTTGAATTTCATGAATTATATGGCCTTAAGGAAAGGGCGCATACTAGGGACTCCTGAGCTTAGACTTCATCGTTATTTGTTAACTCTTTTAAACACTTGTGTACGCATTCTAATTAACACCGCACTCCTGTCTAGAAACCATCGGTATACATAGCCTCCGAGCTTCCCACTTCAAAACCTAAAATTTTTTGCCTCAGAAGAAGCAGATGTATTTAGTTGCGTAATGGCTGATTTTGAGCTTTCGAGCCTGGCACCCGAGTTCACACTCCGTCACTCAATCTTTCCCACCCTTATCCGAGCCATTCATTGGAGTCGTTGCATGCCGCTACATAAGTAAATATTTATGTGGAATTAATAATTATTAGCGCGTAGTATGCGCTGTTTTGCCAGGGAGACTGAAATTTTGAAAGCTATTCTAATTTTGAGCTTATTAACTACGAGTATTTCCGTCGCGCAAGCACAGCGATACTCAACAGATGATTTGGTTGCGGAAACAGCGACCCCAATGGCGGAAAGCGCCAAAGTAGCGCCCATCGAGCCTGCCGGCGGAGCTGCGCTTTCTTACACTGTTACCACTAATGCAACCGATCCAAACTGTGATACGGGATTTACTGGCTACGTGGATCTAGCAAGTTTTAGCATTTTTGCGCAATCGACTGTTATAGGCGATGACGCGGCGTTTTCGGCATTTGGAGGTCAGAATCCATCCCGTTTTTACG
>CAZVYE010000032.1:0-16101 GCA_964630895.1 uncultured Gammaproteobacteria bacterium
CTGGCTCTTCCGAAGGGGCGACTCCGGGCAAGGGTTGTTCATCCAATACGATGGTTTGACCGGCCTTGTCGGCCTCCGAAGTTGGACGTTCTTGCACGGACGTGCAGGCGGTTGCCAATACCGCTACCAATCCTGCAGATACAATTGTCTTTTCCCAGTTCATGTCACCCTCCTGCAACCCAAAGTCGACGCTTTGTTGGTTGTTATCCTATTTCATTTATGGGTCTCACTCGCCGAGTTCGAGCAAAACGATGTTGTTGGCGCTAGCGCCGTTTGAATAAATAGTGTGCCACCATCCACTCTCTACCTTCACGATAGCCAAATAGTTCTGCGCAGGCCATAAAAAACATGCGCCAACGCTGCACCCAAAGCGCCGCGTCATCACGACCGTTGACCTCGGCCAGAATGTCTTCTGCGGCTGTTCGATTGCGATCTAAATTGGCCAGCCAGTGATTCGAGGTGCGCTCGTAATGCTGTCCGCTCATGCGCCACTGGTGCTCTATGGAAAGATGATCCTGGAAGTGCAATAGCGTATCCGCAGCGGGCATTAATCCTCCAGTAAAGAAATAGCGCCCAAGCCAATTGTCATCGCCCTCTGTTTCGAAGTGATACATGAGCTCTCGATGGCAGAATACGTGAACAAACAGCTTACCCTGCGCTTTGAGCCAAACAGATATATTCTCCATCAGTCGGGCATAGTTTTTCATATGCTCGAACATTTCAATGGAAACAACCCGGTCAAATCGCTGCTCCGTTTGAAACTCATTGACGTCGACGGTAATGATTTCGACATTGGTTAATCCCTTGGCGCTAAGTCGCTCCTCTATGCTTTGGCGTTGAGAGGCACTGTTAGATATGGCGGTGATGCGGGCGTTGGGATAGTGCTCCGCCATCCAAAGTGTTAGCGAGCCCCAGCCACAGCCCAATTCCAGAATATCTTGACCATCCCTCAGCTGCGCGCGTTCGCAGCTTAATCGCAACATGTCAGCTTCCGCCTGATCTAAAGTCTCGTCACCGCTGGAGTAATAGCACGACGAGTATTTGCGGTGTTTTCCAAGTGCCAGTTCAAAAAACTCTGGTGGCACTTCATAGTGCTGTTCATTGGCTGCGTCGGTTTCGATAGCGATCGGGCTTTCGCGCAGTTCTGCCAATCGTTCTCGGAACCTTTGATATTGCAAGATTGGGTTATCTGCAAGCTCTTCTTTTAGTCGTTGGGTGCAGAGTCGACGAATTCCGTGGCGAATCAATCCATCGGGCAGTTTGCCCTGTTCACTCCAGTCTATGAGACTCATTCAGGCTCCGTTTTTTGTTCTAAATGCTGATGAAATTCAGGCCACGCGTAAAATTGCGCGATTTTGCTCAGTAGGGGTGTGCAAACTGCCCACACGGCACCGACGATGCCATACACTAGCCAGGCATTCGCCTGGAGTTGAGCTGCGCCCCAAACGTCAATGGCAGCCCAGTAGGCCAGCGGTCCGCCAATTGCTCCTAGCAGAGCGGCCAGGACAGGGCGGCCATGAAGCCATGCCAGCGATTGGTTCATGGTTAAGGCAAAACCTATCCACATTGCCAAAATCCAAACTGGAGCTAACCAGGACACCGGGACCGGGCTGGCGTAGCTGATTAAGCCAAACCAAATATAAGCAGAGTCTATAACCAAACCGATGAGAATCACCCAGACAACCAGTGCTGCCTCGCGGAAAAGCGGTATCGATCGGCCCAGCTCCCACGCCGCGAATGCTGCAACCGACAGGGGTCCCAGCCACCAATAGCCATTCGCAGCGCCCCAGACGCAAGCCATCCAGCAGAGCTGGAATGCAACGATATTAATGAGCTTCATGAGGCGGGCAAAAACTCCTGCCGTCTACATCTCGGTTTGGTCAACAAGAGTTGTGCATCCCCGATGGCCCGCTCCAGAAAGCCACCCTCACAATAGCAAAGGTAGTACTCCCACATACGAACAAATGTCTCCGGATAGCCTAACTCTCGCACCGTTTCTATATTGGCAAAAAATCGCTTGCGCCATGCCGCCAGGGTCTTGGCATAGCTAGGCCCAATCTCTTCAAGATTAAACAGGCGCATATCTGTCTTTCGTGCCACTCCATCCATAATAGCCGCAACGCTTGGAATAAAGCTTCCGGGAAAGATAAAGCGCTTGATGAAATCAATATCGTGTAAGGCCCTTTGATAGCGATAGTCTTCAATGGTAATAGCTTGAATGAGTGCCATGCCGTCAGGTTTGAGCAAAGAACTGACTTTGGCTAAATACGTATCCAGGAAATGATGGCCTACTGCCTCAATCATTTCGATGGACACGAGCTTGTCATACTGCCCTTGTAAGTCACGATAGTCTTGGTCCAACAGCGTAATTTTGTCGCTTAGCCCAGCCTGATCAATACGTTTGGCTGCGTACGCATGCTGGTCGGCAGAAATAGTTGTGGTGGTTACATGGCAGCCGTAGTTTTTGGCCGCATGGATGGCAAAACCACCCCAGCCGGTGCCAATCTCGATCAATTGGTCGGTTGGGCTGAGCGCCAATTTTTCGCAAATGCGATCCAGTTTGGCAGTTGCAGCTTGATCCAGGCTTTGGGTTTCGTCGTAATAGATGGCAGACGAATACATCATGCTTTCGTCTAGAAACTGCTCAAATAAGTCATTGCCCAGATCGTAATGGGCAGAAATATTCCGTTTGCTGCCAAGCTTGGTATTGCGATTGCGACGATGGAGAAAACGCAGAAATGGTGCGGAAATTCGGGCCCAGCCAGTCTCCATATCGTCTAGCACATGTCGGTTTCGGACCAGAATACGCACCAGCGCGGTTAAATCGCTACAGCTCCATATACCGTGCATGTAGGCTTCACCTGCGCCGGTGGAGCCGCCAAACGCAATCCAGCGGTAAAACTCCATGTCATGCACGTCTACTCGAGTGTGCAGGGCGTCTGGATCTTTGTCGACCTGGCCAACGGTATGCGTGCCATCGGCATCGACTATATCAATGGCGCAGCCGTGCATGGCATCCAGTCGCTGCAGCAATTGGCGTCGTAGCAATTGGGGGGTGAATATTCTGGGTCGTCGGCTCGAAGTACTGCTGGCTTCCATAATTACTGTTCAGTCGGTTTGGCCCGGCGTTTGCTCGGGTGATCGTATACGGGATTGCCCTTTAACCACAACCACAACGCCTGCCAGTGAATACGAAAAATTACCTGGACGCATTGCAAGGGATAATTCCACAACAGTTTGCGCATCGCGGCGGCTGTGGCGGGCCGCTCTTGCATCACCATTGTGGCGTCAAACTCAACGGCTTCATCTTCGGAAACATTCATGTGTACCAGTAGCCGCTTTGCTGGTTGATTGAAGCGCCAATCATAATCGCGCTGCATGTCAATAAATGGCGAAACATGGAACTGCTTGGGAAACTTGAACTGTGCTTTCTTCCTGTGCGGTCGAAAATCCAACACATAAGCATGTCGCTCACGCCATGGTGTGTTTGTTATTTCGGCAACTATCGCGACCAGTTCTTCCTGTTTGTCATAGCAATAGTAAAAAGTAACTGGGTTAAAACAGATTCCGAAATAGCGCAGGTGCCCCAGCATATACACTGGACCGTCAGGGCGAACCCCTAACGACTCTACAACGCGATCTTTCACTGCTTGCACCAATGGAATGTTGGGATCACCCAGAAAATCACGGCGACAGAAACGGCCAGGATGCCAAAATTTACGCCCAAAGAACTTCGAGCCCGATAAAAACTGGTCGATTTGATCCAGCTGGATCAGCGGCATTGCAATAGGGTACCGAAACGAATGCGGTCGCGGCTGGAAGCGGCGATGCCTGACCCAACCAAAGTAAACGCGACTTGCCTCGGTACGCGTCATATAGCTACCGCATCATCCTTAGCAGCCAGCGATTCACTTTGAGACATGTCGTCATCTGCGTCTGGCGGGAAACTGTACGCTACGCCAAGCGTTTCGCACACTGCTTTAGCGCTGCGAACCCCGTCTTCGTGAAACCCCCAGCCCCAATAGGCTCCACAAAACAGCATGTCGCTATTCTGGTTAAGTTCTTGCTGTCTTGGCTGCGCATTGACGCTTGCAACGGTATAGATGGGATGGCGATAGTGTAGCTGCTTCAGGATCTTTGCCTCGCTGATCCGGTCGGCTTGATTCAAAGAGACACAATAGGTCTCCTTCGCATCCAATGATTGCAGGTGATTCATATTGTAGGTGACCGTGCAATCTGCGCTTCTCTTTCGAGTAGATTGCGGAATCCATGCATTCCAGGCAGCCCAGCCGAGTTTGCGCTTCGGTAAAACAGACGTGTCTGTATGTAGCGTCACGGCATTGTCCTGATACTGAAAGTTCGCCAGTATCTCTCGCTGCAGCGCGGTTGGTTGATCAATCAGCTCCAACGCCAAGTCACCGTGGCATGCAAACACGACCTTGTCGAAAACCTGTTGCCCGGTTTCGGTATTAACCTGAATGCCCTGATTTTTCTTTGCCACCGATCGGACCGCAGTACTCAGCCGCAGCTCGCCTGCAAATCTCCGTAGGAGGGCGTCGACATAGGTCCTGGAACCGCCGCGAATAGTCCACCATTGTGGGCGATCACTAATTTGCAGCATGCGATGATTGCGAAAGAATTCCAGCATATACCGCATTGGGAAAACGCCAGCTTGCTCAGTGGGTGCAGACCAAAGCGCAGACGCCATGGGTAGCAAGTGATTCTCTATAAAGCTGTTCGAATACCCGTTCTCGCGCAAGAAGGCTTCGGTGGTAACGGAGTCTGGCAAATTGGCCAGGGCATCCGGTGCTTCCCGATAAAATCGGAATATATCGCGCAGCATCCGCCAAAAGGCAGGTGAGATGATGTTTGCGGGTCGACAAAACAGCCCAGGAATGTCCGTGGCATTGTATTCGAAGCCGGATTGATCATTGCGCACGGAGAAACTCATCACCGTGGGTTGGCCTGTTACCCCCAAATGATCCAAAAGCTGGCAGAACAGCGGGTAATTATGTGGGTTATAAACAATAAATCCGGAATCGACGGACAACGTGTCTTCTGGGGTATCTATTGTATGAGTATGAACATGGCCACCGGCGTAATCGTTGGCCTCAAAAAGCGTAACGTCATACTTACGCTGCAGCAGGTATGCACTGACTAAGCCCGAGACACCTGCACCAATTACCGCTACGCTTGGCTTTGTCCTCAACGTTCTGCGGACTTGGTGGCGAGCTTAAGTTTTGCCGGTACCGGTTTTAAGTCCCAAACCAGACCCAGCCAGCTCAGTACGCGTAGCCCATAGTAAGTTAGATCAATTTCCCACCAGAAAAAGCCCTGCCGCGCGGCGCCAGGAAAGTGGTGATGATTGTTATGCCAGCCCTCGCCAAACGTAATCAGCGCCAACCACCAATTGTTGCGAGAGTGGTCTTGGGTTGGATAGCGACGACGACCGAATCGATGAGCCAGGGAATTGATGGTTACCGTCGCATGAAATAACACTGTGGTTGAGACAAAGAAGCCCCAAATCAGCAGCTGTGGCCCAGTGGTATTCAGTTCAGGGAAATAGACTTCCAACAAGTTGCCACCAAAAAACAACACGCAGGCCAGCGCCACCGGAACCAGTATGTCAAATCGATCCAGTAACAACAGTTCACGGTATTTGGCCAGGTCTCGGACCCGCTCGAGATTGGTTGCAAAGCTGCTGCGACTCAAAAACCATCCCATATGGCTGCGAAAAAAGCCCTTTTGGACTGGCGAGTGCGGATCTTCTGCCGTATCCGAATGACGGTGATGATGGCGATGATGGGCAGCCCACCATAGTGGACCGCGCTGTACCGAAGAGCTACCAAGTAAGCCAAACAAAAACTGCACCGGTCGCGATGTTTTGAACGCACGATGCGAGAAATACCGGTGATAGAAGCCGGTAATGGCGAACATGCGTAAGGCGTAAAGGACCAACGCAACAGTCACCGCGAACCAACTCCAGCCAACCCAAATTACACCAAGGCACATCAAGTGCATGCCAATAAAGGGAATAACGCGCAGCCAATCAATTCGGTCGTCTTCCGCGTCCGCTTCAACTGCGCTGGTGTCAAACCAGCCGACCAGGCTTTGCCACATTCGTTTAATCGTAAAGCTACTACCCGTACGCTCAGTAGACAACTTGTATCTCCGTAAGTATTGAGTTGGCAATGAAGCACGCTTTGTGTGCTCTGTCATGCAGCAAATCGAGCATGTCAGCCTCTGGTTCCCCAGCGGCAAATTCTATCACCGGTTTTAGCACGATCTTTGTCATTGCCGTGCGACCGCGATCATTTTTGCCAAGAAAGCCTTCCGCGTTATCACGGTAGGATTTGACTACAACGCCTTTCTTGGCAGCTAGCGCTAAAAACGTCAGCATGTGACACGCGCTTACTGCAGCAGTCAATGCCTGTTCGGGATCGACACAGTCGGCAGTGCCACCAAAAGCAGTAGCAGCGGAGGCCGCAACTTCCTGTCCGCCTGGAAATTTCCAGACGTGATCTCTGGAATAACTGTCAGGGCTAAAGCTGGAGTCACCCAGCGACCACAGCACAGTTGCAACATGTGAATCCTGATTGGCCATGGGTGCTGCTAAATTACGCCTAGCTCTTTACCCACGCGCTGGAAGGCTTCAATGGCCTGATCAAGGTGTTCTCGAGTGTGTGCAGCCGAGATTTGCAGCCGGATTCTGGCTTGTTCCTTGGGTACCACCGGAAAAAAGAATCCTATGCAGTAGATTCCTTCTTCCATCAGACGTGCGGACATCTTCTGCGCCAATTTTGCATCGTAAAGCATGACCGGAACAATGGGGTGCTCGCCGGGCAAAATGTCAAAACCCTGGGCTTCCATTTGGGCACGAAAATATTGCGTATTGTCCATCAGTTTGTCGCGTAATTCGGTAGATGCGCTAAGCCGATCAAATACGGCCAGGCTGGCTCCAACAATGGGAGGCGCTACTGAATTAGAGAACAGGTAAGGTCTGGAGCGCTGCCGCAGCAGATCAATGAAGGCTTGTCGGCCAGTGGTAAAACCGCCTGACGCGCCGCCTAGCGCTTTGCCCAATGTGGACGTGAAAATATCTACCTTGTCCAAAACGCCGTGATGCTCGGCTGAGCCGCGACCTGTTGCACCAACAAAGCCAGTGGCGTGACTGTCGTCGACCATCACCAGGGCATCATATTTTTCGGCCAAAGCGCAAATCTCGTCCAGCTTGGCGATGTAGCCATCCATGGAGAAAACACCGTCAGTTGCTATCAATCGGGTGCGCGCATCCTGGCTCTCTTGCAGGCAACGCTCGAGTTCCGCCATATCTGAATTGGCAAAACGCATGCGACGTGCTTTGCACAGGCGGATGCCATCAATAATTGATGCGTGATTTAACGCATCGGAAATCACCGCATCGTCCGGACCCAGCAGGGTCTCGAACAAACCGCCGTTTGCGTCAAAGCAGGAGGTGTACAGAATGGTGTCGTCGGTGCCAAAAAACTGGGAAATTCGCTGTTCCAGTTGCGTGTGCAATTCCTGAGTGCCACAAATAAATCGCACCGACGCTAAGCCAAAGCCATACTGGTCCAGCGCTTCGTGAGCCGCCCGAATGATTGCTGGGTCGTCGGCCAGGCCAAGATAATTATTTGCGCAAAAATTCAATACTTCTTTGCCATTTGCGGCAATAGCCACGCGCTGCGGCGTCGAAATAATGCGCTCCGTTTTATACAAGCCGTCCTCGCGGATTTCTTCCAGCGTTTCTTTTACTCTGTCGACTGTCTGATTCATATTGCTCTTTATGTTGAAATTGATGACTAGCTATTCCAGTCGCAAACCACTTTGCCGCATTGACCGTCGCGCATGAGTTCAAACCCCTGCTCGAAGTCTTCAATGGGAATTTGATGCGTCATGGCTTTGTGTAGCGGGAATCCAGTTAGCACCATCTGCGTCATTTTATACCAAGTTTCGTACATCAGTCGGCCATAGATGCCGTGGAGCTCTAGACCTTTAAAAATAATTTGGTCCCAGTCGATCTGGGTTTCCGAAGGCAAAATACCCAGCAGTGCAATCTTGCCAGCCGGGTACATTAGCTCGAGCATGTCTTCAAATGCTCGACCGTTGCCGGACATTTCCAGCCCGACGTCAAAGCCTTCCAGCTCGAGCTCCTTTGCTACATCCGCGATGGACTGATTGCGCACATTCACGGTACGCGTGGCACCCATTTCCTGTGCCAGCTGCAGCCTATAATCGTTAATGTCAGTGACCACTACGTGACGAGCGCCTACATGGCGACAAATGCCGGCCGCGATTATGCCAATCGGGCCTGCTCCGGTTATCAAAACGTCCTCGCCTACCAGATCAAAGTTCAGTGCGCAATGGGCTGCATTGCCAAAAGGATCAAAGAATGCCGCAAGTTCTGACGGGATGCCTTCCGGAATGCGCCATAAATTTGCCGCAGGGACCACGACATATTCTGCGAATGCACCGTCCCGGTTGACGCCAACACCAACGGTGTGGGGGCAAAGATGGGCCTTGCCCCGCTTGCAGTTGCGGCAGACGCCACAGTTTACGTGGCCTTCGGCGGACACTCTCTCGCCTTCCTCATACCCTTCCACCGCGCTGCCTAGAGCTTCGATATGACCTACAAACTCATGCCCGATGACCAGGCCTGGTCGGATCGTCTTTTGCGACCATGCGTCCCAGTTATAGATGTGCAGATCGGTCCCGCAAATGGCAGTTTTCTCAAGTTTGATTCGGACTTCGGTTGGACCGGGTTCGGGAACAGGGACTTCTTGCATCCAGATGCCCGGTTCGGCTTTGGCTTTGACCAGCGCGCGCATGGTCTGGCTCATAAATTGCTACCCTCAATGTTGTTGGTGTTTTTGCCCACGCGGTAGTGCAAACGCCGCTCACGGTGGCAAACAGTCGGACATTATAACGGAAGGAGATGTGGGTTAAGTAGATGCTTGCGAAGACTTAATGGTCTTAACCGCTTGCACCAGGGCAGGCAGGCTTCGTGCAGCCGTATCCTGGATTTGTATATCCAATATATTGCTTAGCGGATTGGGATTGGGATTGATGTCGGCAATAAAAGCCCCGTTGGCGGCCGCAATCCGCGGCAGGCTCGCAGCTGGTTCTACCTCGGCGCTGGTGCCCACCACGATCGTGACTTCCACGCGGCCCGCAACCGACAGCGCTTGTTCAATGGCATCCACAGGCAACGCTTCGCCAAACCAGACAACGTCTGGGCGACCCAGGCCATCTGGGTGGTGTGGCGATTGGACCAATTCATCGCTGCAATCGTCCACGTCCAGAATGGGCTTTCTGGTGCGGCTACAGATGGTCCTACTGATGTTTCCATGCAGTTCGATTACTTCGCTGCTTCCGGCAGCTTGGTGCAGGCCATCTACGTTTTGAGTGACGATGGTCAGATTGTTGGTCAGTGCTTGAAGCTGGGCCAGCGCCTTATGCCCTGCGTTGGGGGTAACCGCCGACAAATTCTGGCGTCGTTCTTGATACCAGCGCCAAACTAATTTCGGGTTATTCGCAAAGGCCTCTGGCGTGGCGAGATCCTGTGGTGAGAATTTTGCCCAGTAGCCGGTTTGTGCATCGCGGAAGGTGGGTACGCCGCTTTCTGCAGACATGCCAGCCCCAGTTAACACCATAATCGAGTTTGCGCCCGCAACTTTTTTGGCCAGTTCGTTAATCATGCGGTTTCACGGGTGCGCATCTGATGTTTCAACTGGTCCAGTTGCATTGGCGAATAAAAGTAAAAACCCTGCAGGAAATCCATATTCATGGCCGCTAGTGCGGCCGCCTGGTCTTGCTCTTCTACGCCTTCGACAATGACCGAAAGATTGAGTGAATGCAGTATTGGAATAAGACCGCTCATTAACTGGCTCTCATTGCTGGCGCCCAACGCCTCCAGCAAAAAGGCACGATCAAATTTGACCAGATCAATGGGCAAACTCTGAAGGTGAGATAGCGATGAGAAGCCGCTGCCAAAATCGTCAAGAGCCAGCGCAATGCCTTGCTCTCTTAGATGCTCACCAACCTGACGGGTGCGCTCGATATCCGCTACGGCAGTTTGCTCGGTAATTTCCAAAACCATGCGAAAACGCGGGTCCAGGTCTCGAAACTGCAAACGTTCCAGATCGTCTCGAAATCGGTGATCCAAAAATGTGGAAGGCGTAAGATTTGCCGCCAGGATAAATTGGTCAGGGGTGTTTGAAGTTGCCAGCGAGGTCGCATTTTCCAGCACCATGCTAAGCACGGACAAATCCAGTTGGTAGGCGAGATTTTCTTGCTCGGCGATATGCAAGAATTCTCCCGGCATCACAATCCCCAGTTCTGGGTGACGCCACCGCACCAGGGCTTCGGCGCCCATGATTATTCGTTGATCAGGATGATTCGCCACTAACGGCTGATACCAAACCTCCAATTGATGGTTGCTAATCGCATTGCCGATGTCCCGCTCTAAACGAGTCCTGCGGGCAGCGAGTTCGCCTATCTGCTGGGTATAGCGGAGCGCGGCCAAACGCACGGTACGCGCCTCAGCAAAAGTGAGTTCGGCTTTGCTCAGTAATTCGCCCGCTGAGTCGCAGTCATCCGGTGCTACCGCCACGCCGATGACAGGCTTGGGTCGAACCGTCTCGCCATCCAGCAGCATTGGAGCAGTCAGGCGACTTTCCAGTTGTTCCAATAACTTATCGGGACTGGCACCGCGGGATAGAGGCTGAACCAAAACAAACTCATGGCCAGAAACGCGTCCGACGAAACCGCCAGTAATCACCAGACTGCGTAAGCGATCAGATACGTCCAGCATGGCCTGTTCTGCGACTAGCCGACCGTACCGTTGCCGGACAATTTCCAGTCTCGGGTAGCCCACGTGTGCCACCACCACTTGTTGATCTTCGCCAAATCCGGGTTTGATTAAATGGTCCAGCCGGCGAAAAATTTCATTTCTGCGGGGCAGCGCGGTTTTGGGGTCGTGGGTTTCGTGAAAGGCAACTTGTTGGTCGGCTGCGTCAGCCCGCATGCTTTCTTCCAAAAGCAGCCAGTTACTTAAGCCCAGTCCAATTGCTACCAGCGCGACAAATTCTGCTAGCTGGACGGCATGGACAATATTGGGGTGGTCCAGCATAAATGTGGGAAATCCCAGATTCAGACCCAACTGACCAAATTGCAGAAGCCCAAAAAACACCATTGCCCCTGCTGCAATGAGTGCACCTATGCTGGCTTGCCACGAGCCGCGCCGCAGGAACAACCACGCCGCAACACAAAATGCCAATCCAACCAGTATTTGCCTGAGTTGTACCCGTAAGAAGAAACGCCATTTGGCTGCGTCTTCCAAACCAGCGCCAGACCAGCTAAATGCAAACGCGATGGTGATGATGGCGGTAAAGAAGATGATGCCGATTACTGACCAATACACCGTCATCACTACGTTGCGGGGGGCGCTGCCGATTTCTGATGCGCCGAGCAATAGCCAAAAAGCGTGCAAAATAAAGGACAGCAGTCCAAAGAAAGTGAGCGCCAGGCGCAGAGCCGAATCCACTGGGAATTTGCCTACGGTCCACAAGGAAAACGCAGCAATGGCGTAAGCTGTGGCAAGCCAAAAAAAACTTTGAGTCCAGTGCTTGAGATAGGTGCTGCCGAATCGCTTTACGTAAAACCCCAGCAGCCAGGTGGTAAGCGCTGCGGCGACCGCGATGGTCACATAGATATGAATGGCGGCTACGTAGAGCGCCTCACTATTCACGGCAAATAGGGTCTCAATATCATGCTGTAACCATACGCGTTCTCAGCGGGCTGATGCAATCTTCCGCGGCCAATTTATGCATGCTCCGTTTGAGAAACCACGGGACCGGGACTATCCTTGCGCGCTGGACTAATCTCTGAGGACATTGGAAATGGGTGATTTCCCGGTAGGAAAGCGATTGAGCGGACGGGTACTTTTGCGCGCCGCATGGTTCGCCAGTATGTTCGGTTTATTCAACGTCGCAAGTGCAGATGAAGGCATGTGGCAACCTGCGCAACTGCCCGAAATTGCTGACCAGCTGCGCTCCAGCGGCTTGGCAATCGAGCCCGAAGAACTCAGTGATCTGACCGCGCACCCGATGGGCGCGATTGTCGGCTTGGGCTTTTGCTCGGCTGCGTTTGTGTCTCCGCAAGGATTAGTGGCGACCAATCACCACTGCGCCTACGGGGCCATTCAATACAATTCAACTGGCGAGAAAAACCTGCTTGATGAAGGCTTTCTGGCTGATTCACCCTCGGCGGAATTGCCAGGCGACCCAAATCTGCGTGTTTACGTCACGGAAGAGATGCGCGTTGTCACCCCGGAAATAGAAGCGGCTATCCCTCGCGGAGCAAAGGGTAAAAAACGCTACGATGCAATTGATGCCACCAAAAAGTCGCTGATCGCTGAATGCGAAAGCAGCGGCCAGCACCGATGCAACGTTTATACTTTCTTTGGCGGGCACGAATACCAACTGATCAAGCAGTTGGAGATTCGTGATGTTCGGCTGGTTTATGCGCCACCCCAGTCTATTGGAAAGTACGGGGGCGACATTGATAATTGGATGTGGCCTCGGCACACGGGTGACTTCACTTTTCTGCGGGCGTACGTAGCACCCGATGGTAATCCTGCTCCTTTCTCTGAGGACAACATACCCTACGAGCCAAAACATCATTTGAAAGTGTCAGATCAGGGGATGTCTGAGGGTGACTTCGCCATGTTGGCGGGTTATCCCGGTAGAACGTACCGCTATCGGCGCGCGAAAGAGGTGGATTATGCGATTCAAACCATCTACCCAACGCGCATTGACATGTATCAGAGCTTGCTGGACATCATCGCGGAAGAAACTGCGGATCGACCGGATGCTGCGGTTAAGTACGCGAGCTTTGTAGCCAGCTTGAACAATGCCCTCAAGAACAGTCGCGGCATGCTGGATAACTTTGCCAAGGATGATGCGGTTGCGCGCCGGTCAGCGTTAGAGAGCGATTTTCTGCGCTGGATCGAACGTGATCAGACGCGCAGCGGGAAGTACCTGGACAGCGTGGAACAATTGAGCCAGTTGCTTACTGAGGAGCAGGCAGAGTGGGAATCTGAGAACCTCTACGACTGGATGCGCCGTGCGGCTAGTTTGCTCAGTTCCGCCGCCACCATGTACCGTCTGGCCCATGAGAAACAAAAGCCTGATGCCGAGCGAGACAGCGACTTCCAAGAGCGCAATTGGCCCCGCATTCAGGGCCGCATTAAGGCGCAAGAGCGCAGACAGGATATGCAGGTCGAGCAGGCCTTACTGGCGCATTTGATATCGCAGTACGCGCAGCTGCCTGTGCGTCAGCGGGTTCGTGCATTTGATAGACATTTTGATTTGAATGGGAGTGATCCCAGTACTAAGCAAGCGCTGGAAAAGATCAAGCAAATGTACGCAAGCACCAAGCTAGGTGATTCAGAGTATCGCCTGTCGTGGTTGGAAAAGGATGTCGCCGATTTTCAGCAGTCCGATGATCCCATCATTGCGCTAGCGGTAGCCTTATTTGAGTCTGACCAACGTCGCGAAACCGAGCAGGAAGCGCAGGATGCAGATTTGGAGGCGGCGCGAGCAGCCTATATGGGCGGTCTGCTGGAGTACCGGACTGATCAAGGCGAAGCGATTTATGACGATGCAAACGGCTCACTACGCGTTACCTATGGAACAGTAAAAGGCTATAGCCCGAAAGATGCAGTGTGGTATGAGCCCGTTACCACGCTGGCAGGGCAGATCGAAAAATACACCGGTGAATCACCTTTCGACTTGCCCCAGTCGGTGCTGGATGCTGCCGAGAGAGCGACGCAATCTCGCTATGCAGACGAAGCGACGCAAACCATGCCGGTAAACTTTCTGACCACGGTGGATATTACCGGCGGTAATTCTGGTTCGGCCACGCTCAATGCCAAAGGCGAGTTCGTCGGATTGGTATTTGACCGCAATTACGAAGGCATGAGCGCAGACTGGTCGTTCAATCCGAAGGTGACTCGCGCCATCCATGTAGATGTTCGCTACATGCTGTGGGTCATGCGAGACATCGACCAGGCCCACTGGTTGATTGAAGAGATGGGTTTGTAGCGCGCCACAGTACTCATTCGCAGGAACGAATAAGCGGGGTTTGGCTTTCGAGCCAAACCCTTGGTGAATGTAACTGATTAACCTCTGGCCTGACTCAAGCTAGAGAACCGTGTGCATGGATTCACCGCCCTGCCAGGTGGTGATGATGGCAAATATCTGCTGTATGAGTGCTTGCCGAGCTTGCCTGCTGGCCCAGGCAGCATGAGGAGTTAGCACCAGATTGGTTGGCGTATTGGCAATCAAAGGGTGGCTTGCCTCTGGCGGTTCTTGTGACAGTACGTCTACTGCCGCCCCGGCCAACGTCCCGTCGCGAAGGGCGTCAAGCAAGGCGTTGCTGTCTACTATGGCACCTCTTGCGGTATTGACCAGAAAACTCCCCGGACGCATCTTCGCAAAGGTCTCGGCATCGAAGAGGCCATCTGTTTGTTCATTTAAGGGGCAGTGCAACGTGACCAGATGAGCTTGCGAGAGTACCTCATCAAAAGCCACTCGGCCTGGTCTGGTGGTTTGTCCCGGACGCTCCGCAATAAGTGTCGCGACGCCCAATCGTTGCAAAGCGCCAGCAACAGCCTTGCCCAGGACCCCAAAACCTACAATGCCAACGGTTAGATCACTCAGGCCGACCCGAGGTTGGTCGATCAATGCAAAATGTTGTGCGCGCTGCCATGCGCCGTCCCGTACTCGTTGGGCCAGGACAGTGCTGCCGCTGGTCAATCCCAGTATTAGCGATACTACAAACTCAGCGACCGCATCGGTGGCATAGTCGCGACAATTGCTAACCTGAATATCCCGGTCACGTGCTGTTTCAAGGTCAATATGATCGGTGCCGGTTGCAGCAGCCACCACAAGCTGCAGGTGCTTGGCTGCGCGCAGCGCGCTTGCGTCTAGCACCACCTTATTGCTCACCAGCACGCTAGCTTGCGCTATGCGACTTGCCACCTGGATTGGCTTGGTATGTTCATGCAACACCATTTCGAATTGGCCAGGCAATGTTGTAGGCCAATCCAAATCTCCAGCGTCAAACGAGCCGGTATCCAGAAAGACGATGGTTTGCATGCTGGAACGGCTACTTGCCAGAAAACTCTGCTTTGCGCTTTTCCAAAAATGCTGCTGTTCCCTCGCGCATATCATCGGTTGCGCAGCACAGAGCAAACAGCTGGGATTCATAGTTAACCCCACGCTCCATGGTGCTGTCCGCACCGCGCACAATCGCGCCAATAATATGTCTTGCCGCAATCGGTGCGGATCGGGCGAGCTTGCCTGCAAGCTTATCTACAGCCGCAGATAAATCATCAGCCGACTCCACTGCCGTCACCAGGCCATACTGAAGCGCTGTCTGGGCATCAATCTGCTTTCCGGTTAGCGCCATATCCAGCGCTCTCCCGCTACCCGCAATACGCGCCATTCTCTGGGTGCCGCCAAAACCGGGCATTAAACCCAGAGTGATCTCCGGCAAGCCGAGCTTGGCGTTCTCTGACGCGATCCGAATGGTGCAAGCCAGCGCCAGTTCACACCCGCCGCCCAGGGCGAATCCGTTGATGGCAGCGATAATAGGCTTCCCCAAGCTTTCCATTTCCAGCATCAGCTCTTGTCCAGCCAGCGAAAACTGCAGCGCTTCATCCGGGCTCAGGGTGTTGATCTCAGAGATATCCGCACCTGCCACAAACGCTTTATCACCGGACCCGGTCAGAATAATGCTGCGGCAATTGTTGTCTGCGTTTAGACATGCAAAAGCGCTGCGCAACTCATCGATAGTGGCGCGGTTCAGTGCGTTGAGTTTGTCCGGTCTATTGATGGTGAGGCGTGCGACCCCGTTATCGATTTCTAACAAAAGGTTTTCGAAGCTGGGGTAGTTGATGGTAGTCATTGGTGATTCCATTGCGTTGCGAGGTGCGGGATTGTAGCAACGGCGCTTGTGAGAATGAACTCGGTTCGAAGGAACTCGGTTCGAAGGAACTCGGTTCGAAGGAACTCGGTT